>CACZOH010000218.1 GCA_902782785.1 uncultured Ruminococcus sp.
CACGCCCCTCAAACGTGCGCGTCTGCCAGTTCCGCCACTCTCGCGTAGTGCCGTTTTTTCAAGCGGCGGTTATTATTATACATATTTTTTTTGATTTGTCAAGCCCTTTTTTAAAAAAACACCGCGTCTATGCAAAAAAAATGCGATATGCTTGACAAATACATATTTTAATGCTATTCTAAAGATATGAATAAATAACAAGAGGGCTTGAAAAATGAAAATTTGCGCCAGCACGTACAGCTTCGGCAGCTACAGGGACAAAGGAATAGATTTTATGATAGAGAAAGCCGCGGAGCTCGGCTTTGACGGAATTGAAATTGTTGAAGGTACCTTTGACGGCTCCGGCGACGTAAATGCCGCGGAGGAGGTCAGAAAAAAGTGCGAGGCGAAGGGCTTGTCCGTCGCGTCGCTCTGTACAGGCGCCGATCTTCTTTACGGTGATCCTGACGAGCAGATCAAACGCCTTTGCGCTCTGGCGGACGTAACCGCCGCGTACGGCGCGTCCGTTATGCGCCACGACGTTTGCTACGGCTTCCGCGGTGAAAAGACGCACAGAAGCTATGACGACGCGATGAGAAAGATCGCTCCGGTCTGTCTTGCGGTGACGAAATACGCGGAGAGCGCCGGCGTCGTTACCTGCACGGAAAATCACGGCTTTTTCTCGCAGGACAGCGAACGTGTTGAAAAACTGATAAACGCCGTAGGTCACGACAATTTCGGCGCGCTTGTCGATATAGGCAATTTCATGTGCGCGGATGAGGACCCGAATTTCGCCGTAGGCGTTATGGCGGGCTACGCGCGCCACGTCCATGCGAAGGATTTTTATCTTAAATCCGGAAATGAGCTTGACCCCGGCGCCGGCTGGTTCCGCACTCGCGCCGGCAATTATCTGAAAGGTACGGTAATAGGTCACGGCGACGCGCGCGCGGCGCAGAGCCTCGGTGTCCTCAAAAGATCCGGCTACGACGGCTGGATATCCGTCGAATTCGAGGGTATGGAAGACAATCTCACGGGGCTCAAGCTCGGGCGTGAGAACGTTATGAGATTCTGGGGGATGTTTTGATGAACGAGATAAAAAAGGACAACGCGGAACAGGAAGCGATAGTACGCGCTCTTGACGCGAAAAAAAGAAAAAGGATCCTGATAAAGGTCATTGTCGGCGTGGTGATCGCGCTCGCTGTTCTTGTCGCCGTTTTTCTTATCCTTAAAAACTGCTCCGGCGGCGGCGAGACGGTGTCTTATTCGTACGATCCGCTTTCGGAGGACTGGGGAATAGGCTATTATGAACAGAGCCTTGACTATGACGTTTTCAGCGACGAATTATATGCGGACAAGGATAAAGGCGTATATTTTTACGCCGATAACGTCGGCATTTATTATCTGCCCGAGGACAGAGCCGACGCGTCGTATCAGGCGCAGCTTTTCATAGACTATTTTGAGGCCGCCATTCACGGTGACGGCAAAACGCTCAATACGCTTTTCACGGACGACTATTTCAAAAACGCCGGTAAGCCGATTAAGAAATATCCCGATAGATTTCCCATGCAGAAAATCTATAAGATAAACGTGGAGAAGGTCGGAAATACGAAAACGGAAAACACGGTCGAGGGAACGATGATATATGAATATTATAAAGTATCGTTTCTGATAATGGACAACAACGGCAGATTCCGCCCCGATCTTCCCGAGGAGCAGAGCAGTATACCGCTGATATACGACGTTATTACGCTCAAGGGCGTGTCGAAGATCAACAGGATTTCACAGATAGTGTATAATAAATAAGGTGTCGGCAAAGATGACGGAATTCGGGGGTCACCCACCCCTCACGGCTTGGCAAGCCTCGCCTGACCCCCAACCCCCGTTTCCCATAATTAAGGAAACAGGTGGGTTAGTTTTTGATATATTTTTTGTTTGTTGTTAATCCACTTTGCCTAATATAGTAGTTATGAACCTGTTTTTATTCTCCTTTTCCGCTTAATAAGCGGAATTATATCTAAATATAAAAGGATTGTTTTCTTATGAACAAAATAAAGCGGGTATTATTCATAATCAAGGAAATGACAGATGACAATAAGTTGATTTTCATCTTAATGATTATAGGTTTAATACTGAGTAATTACGTAATGATATTCTTTTTCGGTAACTATTCCGCATATAAAAACTCAACGCTTTCCGGTTATCAGTCGCTAAAATACCCCGCACAGAATTACAATGATCTGAGTTACGGTGATATACTCGGTATCGATTTGAGCGAATACGGCGTTACGTC
>CACZOH010000219.1 GCA_902782785.1 uncultured Ruminococcus sp.
CCACCGGACTGTCATTCACTACCGCGCCCCCGCTTCGCTGCCTCGGAGAGGGCGCCTTAATACCTTCCCCGTCGGGGAAGGGGGATCGCAGTCGGTTGATGAGGCGATCACATTAAAGATGATACGAACGTTTTAAATGCAAATTTATTTTTGAAAGGATCTACATATATGTCAAACGGCGCAGTAGTCGGAATAAACTGGGGCGACGAGGGAAAGGGCCGCATGGTCGATCTTATCGCCCGCAATTATGATTTTGCCGTACGCTTTCAGGGCGGCGGCAACGCGGGTCACACCGTTATAAACGAATACGGCAAATTCGCGCTCCACCTTCTTCCGTCCGGGATCTTCAGAAGAAACGTCGTGAACGTTTTAGGCAACGGCGTCGCGCTCGATCCCGAAAACCTTTGGGACGAGATAAAGACCGTCAGCGAAAAAGGCGTTATCATAGACGAAAACAACCTGAAGATCAGCGACCGCGCCTCGCTTCTTCTGCCGTGGCACAGAGAGCTTGACGCGCTTGAGGAGGCGCGTCTCGCCGACAAAAAATACGGCTCCACAAAGCAGGGCATAGCGCCGTTCTATTCCGATAAATATTCAAAAAAGACAGTTCTTTCGGGCGAGCTTTTCTATCCGGAGGAGCTCAGGCGCCACCTTTCCGATCTGCTTGAATGGAAAAACCTCACCATAGAGCGCGTCTACGGCGCAAAGCCGTACACGACGGAGCAGCTCGACGAATGGCTTGAAAAATACGCGTACAAAATAAAACCGTTCGTGACCGATACGGGAAAGCTGCTTCGCGACGCGCAGGCGGCGGGCAAAAAAATAATGTTCGAGGCGCAGCTCGGCTCGCTCCGCGACCTTGATTTCGGTATTGTGCCGTACACAACGTCGTCGAACACCACCGCTTCCTACGCGCCGATCGGATCCGGATGTCCGTCCGTAAAGATCGACGAGGTCATAGGCGTCGTTAAGGCTTATTCCACCTGCGTGGGCGAAGGCCCGTTCACGTGCGAATGGTTCGGCGAGGAAGCCGAAAAGCTCCGCGAGGCGGGCGGCGAATACGGCGCGAAAACCGGGCGTCCGCGCCGCGTAGGTCCGCTTGACGTAGTCGCAACGCGCTACGGAGTACAGGTGCAGGCGGCTACGTGCATAGCGCTCACAAAGCTCGACGTGCTTTCGTATATGGATAAAATACCCGTCTGCACGCATTACGTCCTGAACGGCGAACAGACGGATGAATTCCCGTTCCCCGCGGCTCTGCCCGACGCCCGTCCGGTGTTTGAATATATGCCCGGCTGGAAAACGGACGTCTCGGGGTGCAGAAGCTGGGAAGAGCTTCCCGCCGAGGCGCGCGATTACGTGTTGTTCATTGAGAAAAGCATCGGCTGCCGCATCGGCTACGTTTCCGTAGGACCGGAGCGCGACAGCATAATCGTAAGATAAAAAAGGAGATAATCATGGAAAGAGACAGATATGAATCGCCGTTATCGTCGCGATACGCGTCGGATTATATGCTTTCGCTCTTCTCGTCCGATACGCGTTATCAGACGTGGAGGCGCCTTTGGGTCGCGCTTGCGCGCGCCGAGCATATACTCGGTCTGCCCATATCGGAGGAACAGGTCGCCGAGCTTGAAGCGCATATTACCGATATAGATTACGACGCCGTCGCCGCGCGCGAAAAAGAGGTGCGTCACGACGTTATGGCTCACGTCTACGCTTACGGCAAGGCGGCTCCTGCCGCGGCGGGCATAATCCACCTCGGAGCGACGAGCTGCTACGTCACGGACAACGCCGATATGATAATATACCGCAAGGCGCTTCTGTACGTGCGCCGCGAGCTGATCGCGGTCATAAAAAACCTCGCCGAATTCACGCTTAAATATAAGGATCTGCCCACGCTCGGCTACACGCATTATCAGCCGGCGCAGCTTGTTACGGTCGGCAAACGCGCGTCTCTGTGGCTTCAGGATCTCGTCTCGGACCTTTCGGAGCTCGATTTCACACTGAGCCGCGTAAAGCTTCTCGGATGCCGCGGAACGACGGGCACGGAGGCGAGCTTTATGGACCTTTTCGCGGGCGACGGCGAAAAGATCGATAAAATGAACGAAATGATCTGCGCCGAATTCAGCTTCGACGGCTGCTTCGACGTATGCGGACAGACGTATCCGAGAAAGATCGACAGCGCGATATTGAACGCCTTGTCCGCCATAGCGCAGAGCGCGTATAAATTCGCAAACGATATGAGACTTTTGCAGCACGACAGACAGATAGAGGAGCCGTTTGAAAAAAATCAGATCGGTTCCTCCGCGATGGCGTACAAGCGCAACCCGATGCGATGCGAGCGCATCTGCTCGCTCTCCCGCTATCTGATGGCGGACGGCGCGAACGCTTATATGACCGCGTCGACGCAGTGGCTCGAGCGGACGCTCGACGACTCGGCGAACAGAAGGATCTCTCTGCCGGAGGGCTTTCTGTGCGCGGACGCCGTGCTTCGCATAATGCTGAACGTCACGTCCGGCATGGTGGTGAATGAGAAAATAATAGAAAAAACGGTGAACGAATACCTGCCGTTCATAGCGACGGAAAATCTGCTTATGGAGGCGGTAAAACGCGGCGGCGACAGACAGAAGCTGCACGAGGTCATCCGTCAGGCGTCCATGGAGGCGACCGCGAGGATGAAGAACGGAGAGGGCTGCGACCTGATATCCGCGCTCTCAAAGCATCCCGAATTCGGTATGACGGAGGACGAGATGAATGCGGTGCTCGACGCAAGGCTTTACACCGGCAGATGCGGAGAGCAGGTCGAAAGATACGTTAAAAAGCTCGAGCCGGTACTGAAGCAGTACGAGCCGGTCGAAAGCGATATAACCATTTAAAAGCGGGACAAACAAAGAAACGACAGTGAAAACGCGATATCCCATTCTGCTCGTCCACGGACTTGCGATAAAAGACACCTTCTTTATGAAATCGTGGGGAAAAATAGACGAAATGCTCCGGTCCCGGGGCTGCACCGTATTCAAAAGCGGAATAGACGGTATGGGCACAATAGAAAACAACGCCGCGGCCCTGAAAAAAGAAGTGCTTTTGATACTGGCGAAAACAAAATCGGAGAAGGTCAATATAATAGCTCATTCAAAGGGCGGGCTCGACGCAAAATATATGATAAAAGAGCTCGGTATGGCAAAGCGCGTCGCTTCGTTGACGACGCTGTGCACGCCGCATCACGGCTCTCCCGTCGCAACGGGGATCATGAATTTGCCGAAGCCCGTCGTAAAAGCTCTCGCGGCGGTCTTAAACGCCGCGTACCGCGTCCTGGGCGACAAAAATCCCGACAGCTATAACGCGGGACTTGAGCTTATGAGAGTTAAGGCTCCCGAAAGGGAGACGCTCAATATAGCGGACGGCGTGGTATGTCAAAGCTTTTCCGCAACTGTGCCGAAGGGCAGGGAAGCGCAGGATTTCGTTATGGCCATACCCGTCGTGTTCTCGCGTTTTATGGAAAAGGACAAGGCGACGGACGGACTCGTCCCGCGTGATTCCGCCATATTCGGAAACTACAAGGGCGACTGCCTCGACGGCTCCGTGTCGCATACGGAGATAGTTGATTTTCTGGCGACGGCGAAAAAGCGCGAAAAGATATTCGCGTTTTATTCACAGCTCTGCCGCGACCTTGCAAAGCAGGGGCTGTAAATACGTATAATATTTCAGGAGAAAAACATATGCAAAAGATCCTCGTTCTGGATTTCGGCGGTCAGTACGACCTGCTTATCGCGCGCCGTGTGCGCGAGCTCGGCGTTTACGCGGAGATAAAACCGTATAACAGCGTGACGCTTGAAGAAATAAAAGCGGAAAACTACAGCGGCATAATCTTCACCGGCGGACCGAACAGCGTATATGACGAAAAATCGCCGCATTTCGACCGGGGGATACTCGATATCGGAGTGCCGCTGCTCGGAATATGCTACGGCCATCAGCTCATAGCGTATATGGCGGGCGGACGGATCTGCTCGGCGGGGAGCATAAGCGAATACGGAAAGACGATAGTAAG
>CACZOH010000220.1 GCA_902782785.1 uncultured Ruminococcus sp.
AAATCCCCTTTGCTTCGCGTCCGATTATCTGCGTACCGAGGACAACGGCAGCGGCGAGAATATCGTTTGGGTATATACCTCGCCGGAGAAAAATGTAACGCTGTATATGGACGGCGTGGCGATAGCCGAGTACAGATCAAACTACTCCGGCATGGCGAAATTCAATTTCAAAATGAGCGAAGCGCGCGTAGGATATGCGGAAAGGGCGGAATTCGCCGCGGCCGATCCCGCGTGGCGCGTCGCCGGCGGTCACGAGATGTACGCGTTGTCCGAGGACGGAGTGCAGAGCGATACGGCGTATATCGAATGCGTAAAAGCGTCTGATTTCAAACCGGCGCTGCTCACGTATCTGCAGGTAACGTCATTCACGGATGATGAAAGCGACAGCTTTAACGGCAGAACCTTGCCGTTGTATGAAAAGAAATCCGGCAGCGCATATTTATACAACCAGTATAATTCCGTCGGAAACAGCGGAAACGTGTTCTCATACAGGTTCACCGCGTGGTTTGAGGACGGAGAATCCGTTGACAGCGTTTATATCATAACAGGCGACGGGTCTGACAGACAGTATCTGACAGAGCTTACCCGCAACAGCGACGGCAGGTCGTTTTCGGGTACCGTATCCGACGAAAGACTGCTGTTCACGGAATGGAGCATAGTCATGTTCTCCGCCGGCAGAGCAAAGCTTTTGCACAATAACAAGTATGATCCGGATGAACTCGTATACGACCCGCTTGTGAAAGATATAGTCACAACGCAGACACTGTATGAGCGTCTTGTTGATTACGCTGACAGTCTGACGGAGGAAGAGGCGGCACAGATACAGAAAGAGGAATTCGATACGTGGAAAGAGCTTTTGTATGAGCTGACGGCGGAGTATTATGAAAACGCGGACGACTTCGACTGGGACAGCCTCGACGGCTCGCCGGAATCCATTGCGGCGATATACGAATTCTTCGGATATACGACCGGTACGGCGGCGGACGTCGATTACGAAAGCTGGGAGGAGGGCGACTACGTATCCGACGTGACGGAAGACGGCAGGACGTTCCTTTACCGCGAGGAGTTTACCACGGTATTGAACAGATACCGCTATACGGAAATAACCGTCCTGCTTCCCACGGAGGACGATCCGGACGGCTTCTCGCAGACGCACACGGTCGATCTCGGACAGGTGCCGGATACGCAGAGAATAACGCTTGCGCCCGGTGATGCCGCGGACAAACCGACCGCAAGACCGAAAAACTTTGCGTCGGGCATAAACATATCCGGCGCGGCAAATCAGATATCAAGAGCTCATCAGAAGGTGACCGGCAAGGGACAGAACGTTAACTACTCCAATCTGGCACTGCTGAAAAAACTTTCTACTAACCAATACGGCACGGGAAGCAACAATGCAAGTAACATAAATCAGCTCAGCCTTATGAACGGACTTGACCAGATAACGCTTCAGGATTTCGGCGACAATCATTCCGACGCAGGCGATAATCTTGTCAACGCGTATAACGGTCTGACCGAAGCAATGAATCAGGGCGGATACAAGAGCATCGAATCCGCAATAAACGGCGTTCTGAACGCGCTGGAAAACAGCAGCGAAAAAGAAGGCAAAAAAATAGACGCGTCCGGTTTGCTGAAGACGTTCGCGGACAGTCAGAACGGCGACTGGGATGCAAGAGCAGACTATGTTTTCGGAGAATACGGCGGCAGCCACATAGGTGAAACATACGGTTTCAACAGCGAAACGTATGAAAACTATTTAAAAGCAAAGGCGCTGCTTGAAGCTCTCGGCGAGCTGCAGGATGGTCTGCGTGGCTTCAACAAGAACTTCAATCTCTTTAATACAAAGGATATAAATAAACTCATAAACAGCAACGGAGGCGGCGCAAATTCAAGACCGATACACGACCCGCAGGGTACCGTCTACGAGGCGGTCCTCTCAAATCCCGTCGAGGGCGCGACGGCGACGCTCTGGGAGCGCGGTGAGGACGGAAACGAGACGGTATGGAACGCGGATGAGTACGGACAGATCAACCCGCAAGTGACAAACGGCTCCGGCGTTTATCAGTGGTTCGTTCCCGAGGGCGAGTGGCAGGTAAGAGTAACTGCGCCGGAAGGATATTCCGACAACACGAGCGCTTCTCATCCCGCCGCAAACAAGGACGACGGCTCAACGCCCGGCTGGCTGCCGGTAATGCCCGTACAGATGGGTATAAACATACCGCTTGTAAGGGATACAGACCCCGTCGTGCAGAGCGTTATGATCTACGATACGCACGCGGAAATCATATTCAATATCTATATGGATACGTCAACGCTGACGGATAAGACAGTCACGCTGACGGACGGCGAAAACGTCATAGAATGCATGATAGTGTTCCCCGACGAGGACGTTGATCCGATGGACGAGGATAAATACTACGCAAGGACCATGTGTCTGTCCGTTGCCGATAAGCTTGATCCGGATAAGGAATACCGCGTGATAATAGACGGTACTGCGACAGCGTACAACGGCAGAACGCTCGGCGCGTACGATTCCGGCGAGATCGGGACCGCAGCCGCAAGCGTAACGTGGAATTACAACGTACTCAAACAAACGGATAACGGATACAAGACGGAAAAACACGTATATAAAACGGAATATTACAATACGTTCGCAGAGGCGATCGACGCCGCCTGCGTGAAACAGGAGTTCGAGGATCTGGTAATGCTTGCTCCCGGCGATACGTTCATATACGCACCGCCCGTAATAACGCTTCTGAAAAACGCTGCCATAGCGGAGGGCGAAACCGTGACAGCGAACAGTAAGAACGGATCTCTGACGCTCGACCTGAACGGTTTTACGCTTGACGTAAAGGGAACGTTCAAGGGAGACTGCGAAGGTTATGAATACGACCCCGCGACGGATACGTATGATCCCGTTCTCACCCCGGTTTCGGTTTCCGTTGAAAGCACTTTCCCCGGCGTATTCAGAAGCAGCGGTACGCTCGGCGTTGATCTTTGCCCCTGGACCGGCGATACGTATTATATCACAGGCGGTACGATAACGGGGGCGTTTGCGGCGGACGGAGGAAACATCAACATAAGCGGCGGTATCTTCACGGGATGGGTGTTATTCAATAACGGCAACTTCGACGAAGCTCTGACGGTCAATATTTCGGGCGGCGCGGAATTCAGATCATCGTTTGACGTCGCCGTATACACGGACGGCGATCCGAAGCCGCTTTGCGTCACTGTCGGCGGCGGCGTAAAGGCGGCGGATCTGTCGTTTATCATACTGGGAGACGGAGAAGCGACGGAACCGTGCCTGATAATAAACGGCGGTTATTTCAAGGACGACCCGAGAACGCTGACGGACCGCGAGGGCTTCGTACAGATAACGTATGAGCCCGAGGAATACGCGGAGCAGGAAAACTGGGATGCGGACAGTACGGTCTATCGGTGGAGAGTTATGAAAGATTTCGTCCCGGGCGACGTAAACGGGGACGGGTCCGTGAACAACAAGGACGTCGTCGCGCTGTTCAAGTACGTATCGGGCGGTGAAGTCGCGGTAAACGGTATCGCGCTCGATATCAACGGCGACGGATCCGTAAATAATAAAGACGTCGTGGCTCTGTTCAAATACGTCTCCGGAGGCGATATCGAATTATCCGATAAGCCTTACGTTCCGGACGCTTGACGAGCATGCCCGGAAGATCTTAAATATATTGATACAAATCAAGCAGGCGGCTGACCGTTAACCGGTCAGCCGCCTTTCGCGTTGCTGTGTGAACCGTTATTCCTTGCGTTTTTCCGTTTTATCACGTACTGCTGACGTGCTTGAACAACGCGACGACGTCCTTGTTGTTCACCGATCCGTCGCCGTTGAAGTCATACACCCTGTTATATTCCGCGCCGGAATTTGAAACGTATTTGAACAGAGCCACGACGTCCTTGTTGTTTATAACTCCGTCGCCGTTGCAGTCGCCTGCGGGAGTTTCGTCCTCCTCTGTTTCACGTATGAACACGAACGTGTCGCTTGCCGACGCGCCGCCTGCCTTTGCAACAACCGTGTAAGTTCCGGCGGGCGTCTCCTCATCCTCATAGAAGCCTATGCTCAAACCGGCCATACCGTCGTCATTTGTTATATACCAGTAGCTGTACAAAAATCTTTCGCCGTACCACGTTTCAAACGTTACGTATACTCCGGGGGCGGGATCGCCGTTTTCGTCAAGCACGGTGCAGGTATAAGTCACGAGGTCCTCTGCGATCGAATAATCGTCTATGAAATCGGGCGAGACTTCGCATATGACCGTGTATTTCTCTTCCGTCACGTCTTTTTCGACAAATTCAAACGCCGCGAAGACGTTCGAGGTGAGGTATTCATTCGTATATGCTTCAAGGACGTATTCGCCGAGCTCGCTGCCGTAGAATATATTCCCGTCCGTATGCGGAAGAGCCGGTCTGAATCTGAACACGGCGACGCCGTTTTCGTCCGTATATACGGCGAGCTCAATGCCTATAAGATCGCTGTAGAAGAAGACCTCGACACCCGGTATCGGATTTCCGTCAACGTCTGCCAGCGTATATGTCGCGGTTATAAGCTCGCCTTCCCCCGCCTCTGTCCTGTCGAGCGCAAGGACGGCTGTGCAGTCGGCTTCCGCGCCGCAGCGCGTGCAGACGCCGTCAACGATATTGTGACCGAGCGGCGGTATCCGGCGCCATTCAAGGATCTCGACCCATCCTTCGCAGTCGTCGCAGGAAAGATAACGTTCGTAATCACCGTAATGTTCGCATCCCGGATCGTTTTCTTCAATATGCTCGCTGAAATGGCCTCCCGGATGTACGGTTTCCGTGCGTTCAAGAAAGCCGCCGCATACGAGACAGTTCTTATATGAATAGTGACATTTGAGTTCTCCTTTGCCGAACTCCTTCGTCGTCCATTCTTCGGGTTCGACGTGCGGCTCAAGCTCAGATTCGGCACCGCATACGTCACATACCCTGCAATGGCCGTCCCAGCGTTCAACGTAGTCGCCCCATACGTGCCCGCCGCAGTCGATCTGCACGCCGGAATAGTCGAAATACGCGGTGCCGGAGTATTCGCCGTCGTGCCATATCGATATACGGACCCCCAGCTTGCCGGCGTATTCCTCTTCCAGATAAAGTCTGAACTCGCCTTCACCGGTATAGTTGTTTATCGCGTCGCCTCCGTTATAGCTTATGACGCTGCCGTTTTCGTCAGTCAGTTCAACTTCAAACCACAAGCCGCCGTATTCGTACAGCCATTCGAGCCCGTCCGTCTTACCCTCTTCGTTTGTGAGCGTTACGGTGTACGCGACTTTATTGTAATAATTATAGCTGTCTTTGTCGAGCGTTACGTTTATGACGGGGTCTTTTCTTACTATTTCAAACCCGTATTCCGCTTTTATATCGGGACAGTCGCTGCATACCGCGGTGATCTTATAGCTGCCTTCGCTCAGGTTCTCGCCGGCGTAATACTGCAAAGCGAGTTTTCCTTTGCCGTCCGTCATTTCAGTGTACTCACGCAGGACCTCGCCGCCGCACGTCAGCGTCACGTTTACGTATTCGCGCTGAACGGGCAGGCCTTCCTCGCTAGTAAGCGTCGCGCCGAAATCGAGCCACTGTGTATGTCTTTCAAGCTCGTAAACCTCGAGCGCGTAAGGCTGGGCGCCGTTATACTCCGTAAAATCAAACGGTTCAGCCGACTGTACTATCGTAAATCCGCCGTTTCCGTCCGGAACGTAGACGTCGAATCCGACCGTATAACGCCCCGACGGCGCATCGTTTGTCAGAACGTTCAGGCTCGCGCCGGCGAGGTACTGATATAACACTCCGTTATGTTCAAAAACTATGTTTCCGTCCGCGTCGTATAAGTATTCGGCGTACTGTAAGAAACAATATTTCTCCCAGTCCGCGTCCGTCAGATCGTACACGAAATCCATACGGATACTGTCGCCGCAATCGTATGCGTCACTGTCAAGCTCTATGTCAAACTCAACGTCAGAAGACGTCTCCGGCTTTTCGGCGCCGCATACCGTGCAAACGCCGTTTTCATAGTGGTGGTTTACGCCGTATACCTCTACGCTTTTTCCCGTGCCGCAGTTATCACACACAAGAAAGACGCTGCCGGCGTCAAGACAGTCGTGCGGAACCGTCATCGAACCGTATCTCCATATATGATCGCAGTCGGGCTCCGCTTCGCCGCAGCGCGTGCAGACGCCGCCGACGAAATCGTGCGGCGTCTCATCGGACAGCATTTCGCCGCAATCGGCGCACACAAGAGCGCAGCCGTCCGTGATCTTTTGCCACTCTGTATTTTCATGCTCACATTCAACCGCCGAAGAGACAGCTGAAAACGCGCCGAAAAGCAGCACGGCCGAAAGAAACAGACTAATGATTTTTTTCATAAAAACCTCTCCGAGATTCATAATATTATTTTGTTTCATATTTACCATCAATAATGACGTTAAGAAGCGCGAATTATGAGTTCGGCTAACACCGAACATTATGATATGATCGTCCGCCGCACCCAATGTTGCCGAAGGCAACTCATAATTGCGCGAAGTGCATCATAATTCATCATTCGCCGTCAGGCGATCATAATTGCCGCTTCGCGGTAGCATCGTTCACTCCAAATTATCCTGTTTTGATTCAAACTCTTTTATCCTCGACGGTCGTCCCGGCGAGCTCTATTTAGATTCGAAACAGAGGCTTTATCTATCTCGATTCCGTCTTGATTCCGAGTCGATTTAGAGTCTTCTATCAAATTCTAATTCAGAGTTTTTCTCTCCGGATTCGGAGTAAAACAGGTCTTTTTTAGAGTGATTTCCGCCGTTTTCTCTATAAAATCGATTTTATCAGAGTCTTTCGAGTATAGAAAAAAAGGCCCCGAAACAAGGTCTTTTTTGGATTCGATTTAGAGTTTTCTCTCTTTGATTTCTTTCTCGAACTCATATTATGACAGGATAAAATGAAGTGAACTTTTTGACGGGAAAGAGGATAAAGAGAGGTGGAACGGATCATAGTATAAAAACCTTGTGCAATGTCAGTATACCTCAAATAATTAGATTTTTCAAGCGGTTTTGAATGAAATATACGGATTGTTTACAAGTAAAATCAAAAAGGAGCTGGATAATCTATATGTTGATGCGATGTATTCCATTTTCTTTTATCCCTTAGATTCAATTCATAAAGCAAGCCGCGACGGACAGGGCGGCGACGTCGCCGATACCGTCCCCGAAATAAGCCGGTACAACGCGGC
>CACZOH010000221.1 GCA_902782785.1 uncultured Ruminococcus sp.
AAAATGAAAAGAAGAAAAATCATATCAGCCCTGCTTTCGGCTTTGTCGGTTTTGTGCGTCTGTTCCTGCGCCGCGCAGGGCGGTGCGAACGAAACGGCGGAGACGAGCGCCGACGCCGTGTCCGTGACGCAGACCGCGACCGAAGCTCCCGCAGATACGGAAGACGATAGCTACACAGCCGATCTGCCCGATGAGAAATTTGAAGGTGATTTCAACATTCTGATAGAGGGGACGTTCTGGAGTCCCGCCGATTCGCTGTATTACGAGGAATCGTCAGACGACGCCGTGCTTGACGCGGTGTGGAGAAGACAAACGCAGATCAAAGAGCAGTTCGGCGCCGACGTGACGGTCACCCCGAGCAGCGATACGACAAGCACGCTTAAAAGAAGCGTAAAATCGGGCGACGGATCGTACGACGCCATAATCACGCGTATGCCGCTCATCGCCGCGAGCGCGAGCAACGGCGATCTGATGGATCTGAGGAGCGCCGAGGGCCTTGATCTGTCCAAAAAATACTGGGATCAGAGTGCGAACGAGGCGTTTTCCATAGGCGGCAGGGTGTTCTGCACCGTCGGCGATATCATAAACACCGACGACGAGGTCACGTGGATAATGATGTTCAATAAAAAGCTTGCAAAAAGCTATGATCTGGAGGACCTTTATACCGTCGTAAAGGAGGGACGCTGGACCTTCGATTATTTTTACAGGCTTTTAAAGGAAACGGGAGCGTCAAAGGAAAACGGAGACGGCAAGTGGGATTATATGGATTCCTATGCGCTGTCCACTCACAGGGATATGGCGTACGGCTTCTTCTACGGAGCGGGGCTGAAATTCATAGTTAAGGACGCGGACGGTCTGCCCGTGCTCAACAATACGGAGAACGAAAAGGTGCAGAAGGTGCTCGATTATTCTCTTAAGGTGATGCGCGAGGACAATTTGACGCTTGACGCTCACAAATGGGTAAACGCGCACCCGCATGCGACCGATCTGACGTACGAGGCGTTCACGGAGGACAGAGCGCTGTTCTACTGTGAGGTTTTGTACTACGTTTCGCAGCTCCGCACGATGGATACGGATTTCGGTATCCTGCCTGTACCGAAATACGACGAAAAGCAGAAGAATTATATATCATTCGTAAACCCCGCCGCGTCGCTCGTCGGTATACCGGTATATCAGAAGACAAAGGACAACGGCAGAAGAAGCGGAGTTCTGCTTGAGGCAATGGCGTATTACGGATATAAATTCTTAACGCCCGCATATCTTGAAAAGCAGATAAAGGGCAAATCCACGCGCGACACGGAATCCATCGAAATGATAGACCTTATTATGCAGAACCGCTCGTACGATCTTGAGCTCATACACGACTGGGGTTCTTTATCGACCTCGTACAGTCAGCTGATTTTCGATAACAAAAACAATTATGCTTCATTATTCAAAAAGAGCTCTGCCGCTGCGGAGAAGAGAATAACGAACTATCTTAATTCAATAGAAAAAAACAATACATAGATCGGGAAAAACAATGTCTTTAAATTCGGTCAACTATTCAAGTAAAGAGTATAAAACCTCACGCCGGGCATACACGCTTGAGTGTATGTTCGAGTATTTCGTGTCCCTGCTCGTGGCGGACGCGTTCATTGCAAAGCTTCTTAAATATTTCGGCACGAGCGACGCGCTCTGCGGTATAATATCGTCCTTTATATCGCTTTCTTTTATGTTCCAGATCTTTTCCGTTCTTATAATGGGCAGGATAAGGAATACGAAAAAAACGGCGATAATCTTCCATACCGCCGCGCAGTTTCTGTTTGCGTGTCTGTATTTCATACCGTTTCTGCAGATAGATAACGGTACCAGACAGATCATATTCATCATCTGCATCCTCGCCGCGTATTTCGGCAATTACTTCGTTACGAATCTCATATACAAATGGGGAAATTCATTCGTCGACCCGCATAAACGCGCGAGCTTTTCCTCAACAAAGGAAATGGTGTCGCTTTTCGCCGGGATGATAGTCTCTCTCGGCCTCGGTCACGCCATAGACAAGCTTGACGAAAGCGGCGATCTGACGCACGGCTTTCTTCTGTCAAGCGTTTGTATGCTCGTGTTCTGCGTCTCCGACCTCGTTTGTCTCTTATTCATAAAAAACGACGAAAAAAAAGAAGAGAAGACGGATATGCCGAAGCTGTCGGAGATAATGAAAAACACGCTCGGCAACAAAAATTACGTTCACACCGTTATTCTGAAATGCCTCTGGTGGGGCGCGACGTATACGACTATCGGCTTTCTCGGAACGTATAAGCAGGTTGAACTGTTTTACACGCTCGGAATGATACAGCTGATAAACATAATAGGCTGCGCCGGCAGATTTCTTCTGTCAAAGCTGTTCGGCAAATTTTCGGACAAACACGGATTTGTACGCGGT
The DNA here is from genome assembly GCA_902782785.1 of uncultured Ruminococcus sp. Classification (GTDB taxonomy): domain Bacteria; phylum Bacillota; class Clostridia; order Oscillospirales; family CAG-272; genus UBA1248. The sequence continues at coordinate 2,420 of CACZOH010000221.1, forward strand.
ATACAGCTCGCCATGCTCGTCGCCGCCGCGGCGTTTGCGGTCAATATGTTTACCGCGCCGAAAACAAGATGGCTCATTATCGTTTTCGTGCTTTTGTATAACATAAGCCTGGCAGGGACGTTCCAGAATATGATAAACATATCCTACGCCTTCGTCGACGTCAGGTATTTCGTTCAGGCGGCGGCGCTCAAGGACTGCATCGCGGGAGTCTTCGGCTTTCTCTGCGCGCTTTTGTCGGGCAGGCTTCTCTCGGTGATACAGGAAAATGGGAACACCTTGTTCGGTATCCCCGTTTACGCTCAGCAGGTGCAGTCAGCCCTGTCGCTTCTGTTCGTCATTGCCGCGCTCATTTACTCGCAGGTAACGCTCTCTCACAAGAAAACCATGCTGCAGTAGATCACAACCGTTCCGCGCGCCGGCGCTTTACGGCGGAGGGCGGGATATTGAAATGCCTGACGAAGGATCTGTAAAACACGGAATAATCTCCGAAACCGCATCTTGACGATGCGGTTTTTATACTGTAGCCCTCCGCTATGAGATTATACGCCAGATCGAGTTTTTTTGCCGTTATATACTGCCAAACGGAAATGCCGAGAGTATCTCTGAACAGACGGTTCACGTGCGAATTGCTGTAATGGAAAACGGATTCTATAAACGACAGATCGGATATCATATTCAGATTTTCACCTATGTAATCTATCACGGAGTTCAACAGCTCCGTCCCGCCGTTCTTCTTGTTCCCGTGACCGGATGCGACGCCGGTTTTCCGTACTGCGTTGTGACAAAGCTCGTACAGTATGGCGCGGATATACGTGAAATACATATCCGTATCCGTATCGGAGCGCTCGTCGCAGATACGCCGCATACACGATACCACGGTCGGACATACGGCGTTTTCTATTGTAAGAACGGCTCCGTTTTTGCCTTTGAACGACCCGGCAAGAGAGGAGAGCAGAGCGTCAAGTTCCGCGTTTTTACATATCTTCGGCATGAACTGCACCGCAAAGAATTCAAACGGAGCCTCGTGTATCAGAAGTCCGTGTTCTTCGTTTTCAAAAACCAGCGCGGCGTCGTTCTTGCCGAGCTCGTATTCCGTATCGCCTATGACGATGCCGCAGTTTCCCTTCGTCACTATAAGTATTTCATGCGAGCTGTGGCTGTGGACCGGATAAGAAAAGCCGTCCGCGTTTTTTTCGTTTTTATGCACCGTGTATAATCCGTATATCTCCATACCGTTCGTCCTCCGCTTTTATTATATCATAAAAAAATTGTAATTGCAATATTTATGCGTAATTTTGCAATTGAAATTGCAAACATTTTGTTGTAAAATTATACTGAAATACTATATAAAGGGGCAATAAAATGAAAAAACGGATAAGAGCGTTTTTATCAGTTGTTTTAAGTATCGTTATGATACTGCTTCTGGGCTGCGAAAAGCCGGTTGAAACACAGACGACCGGTGATATCACGGATACCGGAGCGGAGACGACAGCGCCGGAGACACCCGGCGAGGTATATATTTATGACGACGGTATAAAGGAGGATAACGGGCAGAGCGGAACAGAAGCGCCCGAGCCGCAGAGTTATTCCTACAGCCAGAACTTTGATGAAAAAATAAAATCCACCGATCCCGACTGGTACGTGAATAACGAGGGAACGCAGGCGGACGGCGTTTTCAGCAGCAAGACGAATCACGCGTATTTTGCGAACAAGCATAAAATAAAGGCGGATACTTTCGTAGCTGAATGGGACCTCAACGCAAACAGGGGCGGCAACATAGACAACGTTTCCGAATATATAGGTCTGCGCCTGCCGGAATACGACAACCAGTTCGCCGCCGTAGGTACGAACGGCATATGGCTTATGTTCCACGCGAACAGAGTCGGCGTTATTTCAACGTGGCCGGCGGTCAAGGCGTTCAACGTTGACGTAAACTTTTCAAAAACTCAGCGCGTGAGGGTAACGGACGACGTAAAGAACAACGTAATAACCGTCGAGGTGCAGAAGGACGGCGAATTCACGCCTCTGTTCTCGGCCGTCATAGAAGACAATAAGAACGTGACGCTGAAGGATGCGAACGGAAACGAAAAGGTAAAAACCACGTTTACCTACGATATAGGGACAAAAGGCTTCTTCTCGCTCTGGTCGTCCGGCGGCAACAGCGGCAGCGCGTACATCGACAACGTCGATATAAAATGGACGGAGGTCGCGCCCGAGCCTTATTATCCCGCCGATAAAACTCTTATCCGCGATCTTTATTCGGATACGTGGACGGCGACTGACGATCTTGACAGAGCCGTGGTCGACGGCGCCGCCGCTCCGCGCGACAAGCTTGTGGGTATGTTCTATCAGATATGGTTCACACCGACGAGCGTGACTTTTCCCGATCAGAAGATATACAATCACTATCAGACGTATCTCGACGGCGGTATCGAAGCCGTCAAAAAGGTCTATACTCAGGGACCCGAGGGCTGGGGACATTACTGGGGCGAGCCTTATTTCGGATACTATCTGACAAACGACCGCTGGATCATAAGAAAACACGCGTCAATGCTTACCGATATAGGCGTTGATTTCATATTCCTCGACGTGACGAACGGCAACCCGCAGTCGACGAGCTACAAGGCAATATTCAAGGAATACGAGCAGATGAGAAAAGAGGGGCTCGATACGCCCGACGTATGCTTCTTCTTAGCCGACAACGCCGGTCTTGTGGAAAACGTCTTCCTTGAGCTCTGGGACGACGTTTATTCAACGGGACAGTACAGCGATCTGTACGTGATGTATGACGGAAAGCCGCTTATCCTGGGAAATCTGAAAAGCGTTTCCAAGCAGACGTCGGAGATAGTCAAAAACTTCACTTACCGCCGCTGCTGGGCGCTTAAGGAGAACGTAAAGAACGGAAAGGATTTCTGGACGTGGATGTGCGAGTCACCACAGGTCGCGTCATATAAATCCACAAAGGACAATATAGAAGAAATATCCATTTCGGCGGCGGTGCTCGCCAACACAAGCTCCGGCAGAAGCAGTCAAAAAGGCAAACAGCCGAAGGTAGGAAAGCTCCCGGACGGAAAAAGAGACGACTTCCAGTTCAATCTCGAAACGACGGGACAGGGACTTTTCTTCGCCGAACAGATGGAGCGCGCCGCGGACGTCGATCCCTACGTCGTGCTTATCACCGAATGGAATGAATGGGCGGCGGGACGCTGGGAAGGCAACGGTCACCCGACGATAGCGAACACTTATATTTCGTGGTCCGAAAGTTATTACGTCGACTGCTTCAATCCCGAATTCAGCCGCGACATAGAGCCTATGAAGGGCGGCTTCGGAGACAACTATTATTATCAGCTTGCAAAATTCATGCGCGAATTC
>CACZOH010000222.1 GCA_902782785.1 uncultured Ruminococcus sp.
CGGGGCGCAGGGGGTGATAACCGTCGTCGTCCGTGTCGTTGACGTGGGGTATTCACAATTCTTCTCGTACCCATCGTGGGGCGATAAATCCGGTATGTCGGAAAGTATGAACAGCCTTCACAAAAAGGACGGCAGATACTGCAAGTACAAGCTGTGGCTCTGCGATATTGACGGAAACAAGATAGATTACGTTTATCCGAATTACAAAGGATATGCAAAGTTTGAATTGAGACCGGGTACTTACACGTTCACGTTTGACGATCTGCCGGGCTTTAAAGTCGCAAAAGCGCCGGTAATAAGAAACGGAGAAGAAATCGAAAACGGCAGGTACGTAGTTGACTTTACGGAAGCAAGAGATCTGCGCGTGAAAATATACGACTCATCGTTATTCAAAAAAATCAATATCAAAGTAACGGACGACGTCACGGGCGTGCCGATAGAAAACGTTAAAGTTTATATCAACGGCTCGTCGAATGATCCGAGTGCGACTTATGCGTTGACCGACAAAAACGGCACGGTCAAGGCAAGCAGCATTTTTGAATATATGTATAATTTCTCCGAAAACAGCAGCGGAGCGGGTTTAAGGTTTGAAAAGGACGGATACGACCTGTATCAGCTCAGAGACGTTCAGCCGAACGATACGGATTTCAATATAAAGCTGCACAAATCGGAGGTCATAGAATACACGGTCAAGGTGATCGACAAAAGCACCGGACAGCCGATGAGCGGCGTTATGCTCATGCCGCACGGTAACGACGGGGAATATATGATAGACGAAAACAAATCCGGTGAAGACGGAATATTAAGAGCTAATTTCACAAGTTATGATTTTACGCAAAAAACAGCGTATTTCAGAGTGAAGTATGAATATCAAGAAGCGAACGTATCCGGCATTATGGAATACAAGTCCGCGTTCGGTGACTTCAATATTACGGATAAATCACAGCGCAGTTATATAGCATATTTCTGTAAGGATGAAAACAACACAGCAACGGGACGTATGGAGTTCATTATAAAACCGGAATAAAAAAGAGGTAAAACAATATGAAAAAAACAGTATCGGTTATTTTAGCAATCGTTATGACGGCAGCGGTGTTCGCCGTCGCGGCGTCCGCGGTTCTGGGCGACGTCAACGCGTACGGCGAATAAATAACAAGGACGTCGTGGCTCTGTTCAAGTACGCGAGCGGAAACGAGGACGCGGTAAAGGACAAAACCGCTTGTGACTACAACGGCGACGGCACGGTCAACAACAAGGACGTCGTAGCCCTGTTCAAAGCCGTCAGCACAGGCAGTCAGCCGCAAACCGCGCTTGCGTATCCGTTTATATATCCTGACAGCGAGACGGAGCATACGTATGACGCCGATACGCTTGAAAGGTTTTACCGCCTTGGTGTCGGTACGGGCAGAAACGTAAGTCACATAAGTCCCGGAGAGCGCTTTCAACTCCGTATTATAGCCAGGGAACCGGATATAAAGGTAAGCCTGAAGGACGTGGAAATAGAGATCATATCCGGTGCGGACGTCGGGAATCTGAACGAAAACGGTGTGTTTGAGGCGCTGAAGCCCGGTGAATTCAAGGCGAGGATAAAGCTCAAAGCAAAACCTTCGCTTACTGCAAATTTCACATTATCAGTAAATGAACCGGATAAGACCGGTATGACCTACTGGCAGGGCAGCGGTACGTACCTGGATCCGTTCCTGATTAATAACAAAACCGATTTTCTCAATATTGCAAAGGTATGTAAATTTGAGAACTACAACAATGATTACAGCAAAGGCGGTCACTGGTTCAGGCAGACCGCGGATATAGATCTGTCCGGCGTTGATTTTGAACCGCTTCGCTTCTTTATATATAATTATAACGGCGACGGACACAAACTCAAAAACATAACGATGGCGGAAACAGAGGATCGCTCCGGAGTATTCGGTTATTTTGAATGCGGGGTCGTGGAAAATCTCACAATAGAGAATTACACGTACAAAAGAAACGGATACGGCAGTGTGAAAAATACCGGGGTTTTCGCTTCGGATGTATACGGCGGCACATTTTACAATTGTCACGCGGTCAATATAGATATCGACGTGACGGACAACGGCTCTACCTGGAGCACGGGCGGTTTTGTCGGTCATATCGTTGAGCCGGCTTATTTCATAGGCTGTTCCGTTTCCGGTAAAATAAACGGAGATGATATGGCAGGCGGCTTTTTCGGAGATTCGGAGTGTTACCACAGCTTCTTTACGGACTGCAGCGCGGACGTTGCCGTTACGGTAACCGGTGATGCTTTCGGAGGATTTGCGGCGTGTGATTATAAAGCGTTTACCGTTGGCTACTATAACTGCACAAGCACACAGAAAGACGAAATACTTGAAGAATACAATATCAAAACAAAATAAAAGCGGAAAAAAAGGCGTCAAGCCGGGCGAAATGACCGTCCGGCTTGGCTTGTATCTTATTGCTCTTGACAAAATGATGATTAAATGGTATAATCGCTTATATATCGGAGGTGCAGAAATGAAAAAAAAGCTATGTGCTGTCTTGTCGGTTATCATCCTTATATGTACCCTGGTCCCTTTGAGCGTAAACGCACGCTCGCTGCCGACCGGCGATATGAATCATGACGGAGCGGTCAACAACAAGGACGTCGTCGCGCTGTTCAAGCGTTTGGGCGGGACGGAAAACGGTATCGGAGAAGACGAGGGAGACTTAAACGGCGACAGTTTTTTCAATAACAAGGACGTTATAACGCTTTTTCAGTATCTGAACGGA
>CACZOH010000223.1 GCA_902782785.1 uncultured Ruminococcus sp.
AAATTCCGCGGCGGAATAATTCTCCCACGGTTCCTTAACGTCGATCAGATGATGCGGTACGAGCGCACGCTCCTCAGCCGTCGGCTTCGCCGTGCCCACGTCGAGCCTTTTATATATCTGCATGCTGTCGGCGGAAACTATCTCGCCGTCAAACTCCCGGCACAGCCTCACCGCCAGCGCCGATTTCCCGCTCGCCGTCGCCCCGCCGATTATAATAATCTTATTTTTTTTCATCTTGTTTTTTCAGTATGGTCAATGATTTTTCGGCGTATCTGCAAAGCTCTTTATCGGCAGACCCGCAAAGACTTGTAAGATACGGTATATACGTTTCGTCTCCTATCATGTAACCGTATTTTGCAAAGCTGAAATCAAGCTGTCCGGGACACGATTTATATAACGTAAGAAACCTTTGACGGAATTCTTTAACGTGTAATTGGCAAAGAATCCGTACGATAAAATCGTTTTGCCCTGTATAAGAGTCAGAATTTACAAGATCCATATACAAAGGTATATATTTTCTGTTTCGCAGTACGTACAGCACGTTGCTGAGACCGAATTTCAGTTCAGAAGATTTTGCCTGATTGTATCTTTCAATAATATCGGGTGTAAACTCCGAATACTGCTTATGCATAAGATACGGTGTTATAACAAGTTTTTCACGTTCGGTATCCGCTTCATCGTATTTGCGGAGTATTACGGGAACAAACCTTTTGTCAAAATTGTCTGTCAGTCTGTGAAGATCCGCAAAATTGTAACCAAATCCGTTTATCTCGTCAAGAAAATCCTTTATCTTAATCAAATCCGAGCGTTTCCATTTCCCGACGACGTATCTGTAAACGGGGTTTCCGTAATATTTTCCTATTAAATCAAATACCTCTTCCTTACTGCAAACTATATCGTCCTTTTCAGAAAGCATTATTACCCCCGTTTTTCTTCTCCGTCGCCCTGCCGACGATTATGATTTTAGGTTTGTTCGTCATTTAAACTATCCATCATCTGATCAATGTTGGTATAAGATTTATACTTTTCCGGATGACGTTCCATGTACTCGACTTCCTTCATAGCCGTGATTGTATCAGCGTTGGGAATTTCCGTCGTCAGTTCAAACGGGATCCTCTGTTCCCTTACGACCGTCTTTGCAAAAATATTGAACGCCGCGCTGACAGATAATCCTATTTCTTCACAAAACTTATCAAAAGCAATTTTGGTCGCTTCGTCCATTCTGATATTTACATTCGTTTGTGCCATTTTAAAAGCCTCCTTTTATTTCTATCCTATATTATACACTTTTATATGGCGTTTGTCAATATAATATTATATAATTTCTATTAAAATAATAGACATTTCATAGAATAAGCATCGCGTCGCCGAAGGAGAAGAAGCGGTATTTCCGCTCCACGGCTTCTTTATACGCTTTCATTACCGTTTCTCTGTCGGAAAAGGCGGAAACGAGCATTAGAAGCGTGCTTTCCGGGAGGTGGAAATTCGTGATCAGCGCGTCCGTCGCTCTGAATCTGTAAGGCGGATATATGAAAATATCCGTATCCCTGCTCTGCGGGATTATCACGCCGCGCTCGTCCGCGGCTGATTCAAGCGTTCTGCACGAGGTGGTGCCGACGCAGATTATACGCCCGCCGTTTGCGCGCGCCCTGTTTATGCGGTCCGCCGCGTCTTCCGTCACCGTAAAAAACTCGGAGTGCATTTTATGCTCCTCTATGTTCTCGACCTTTACCGGACGGAACGTGCCGAGCCCGACGTGGAGCATGACGCGCACAACGTCAACGCCTTTTTCTTTTATTTTTTCAAGCAGCTCGTTCGTAAAATGAAGTCCTGCCGTCGGCGCCGCCGCGGAGCCGTTCTCGCGGGCGTATACGGTCTGATATTTTTCATTATCGTCAAGCGTCTTTGTGATATACGGCGGTAGCGGCATTTTGCCTATTTTTTCAAGCACGGAATAAACCGTTTCCCCGCCGGATCTGTCGTAATCGAACTTTATTATCCTGTTGCCGTCTTCCGTGACCGAAACGACCTCACCCGTCATCACGGAGGAAAAATCTATCTTCGCGCCGCACTTCACGCGCTTGCCCGGGCGTACGATACACTCCCACGTATCAAGCTCTCTCTGCCGTAAAAGCAGACATTCGACGCGGGAGGGCTCGTTTTCGTCCGTCGTTTTTTTGATCTTCACGCCGTATATGCGCGCCGGGATAACGCGGCTGTCGTTTATCACAAGGCAATCGCCTTTATTGAGATAATCCGTAACGTCGTAAAAGTGTTTATGCGTTATGCTTTTCGTTTTCCTGTCAAGAACGAGAAGACGGCAGCCGTCTCTCTGCTCGCAAGGCGTCTGCGCTATCAGCTCCTCAGGCAGCTCGTAAAAATAATCGTGTAAGGACTGCATTTTAAAAATCTCAGCCGTCAAACGTCAAACAGCCTTGACAATCCGTGTTTTTTGTGATAAAATCAAATTCCGGAGGGCGGACCGTATTGGCGCGGCAAAACTTTCGTCATATTATATATCGTAGGGTACAGTATATTATACTACAATATTTTGTAAAATTCAATACCTTACAATTATTTTTAATATAATATTTACGGAGTTATATATGTCGGATAAAAACACGGGCGCATTTCCGCCCGGCATTCATACGGCGCTCGTCACACCGTTTCTGAACGGCGGCGTGGATTTTGCGTCATACGGAAAACTGCTTGAAATACAGCTCTGCTCGCGCGTCGCGGGCGTCGTCGTCCTCGGTACGACGGGCGAGGCGCCGACGGTGACGGATAAGGAAAAGGAAAGGCTCGTAAAAGAAAGCGTAGATATTCTGAAGGGCAAAAAAACGGTGACGGTCGGCTGCGGAAGCAACGACACGCAGAAAGCGTGTGAAAAAACAAAGCGCGCCGCGTCGCTCGGCGCGGAATTCACGCTCGTCGTCGCGCCGTATTACAACAAACCGTCTCAGAGAGGGCTTCTGCGCCATTTCATAACGGTAGCTGACGCTTCGCCCGTACCTGTCGTCGTTTACAACGTGCCGTCGCGCACCGGCGTCGATATATCAGCGGAAACGCTGTCCGTGCTGTCGGAGCACCCGAATATCGCCGCGTGCAAGGAGGCGGGCTCCGATATACAGGCGATAACGGAAAAGGCGGCCGTTTCCCGTACGGGTATTTTCTGCGGGAACGACACGATGCTTTTGTCAGAGCTCTCGCTCGGCGCAAAGGGCGCGGTATCCGTCTGCTCGAACGCAGAGCCCGACAGGACGTGCGAAATATACGAAAAATACGTGTCGGGCGATGCAAACGGAGCAAGGGAAGCGTTTTTCGCGCTGTATCCGTTTTTGTCAGCTCTCGGCTGCGACACAAATCCCGTGCCGATAAAAGCGGTGATGTCCGCGTGCGGACTGATCTCCGACGCGGTGAGACCGCCGCTCTGCCGTCTGTCCGAGCAAAAAAGAGCGGCTCTGCTTTACGCCGCCGCGGACGCGGGCATATACATCAAATAGAAAAGGAAAAGAAATGAAGTTCAAAGGCATTATAATAATTTCCGATATAGACGGGACGTATACCGGCTCAAGCGAGGGCGTACGCAAAAACAACGAGGCGATCGAATATTTCAAATCGAACGGCGGACTTTTCACGTTTGCCACGGGGCGCGTTGAATTTTCAGTCACAAGCGTCGTGCCGGACTTTTTCGAGCTGACGAACGCTCCCGCCGTCATGTCAAACGGAAGTTATTTATACGACGTGAAGACGGATACGAGGATAAACGAGATCTGCGTGGATACGGACTACGCGATCCCGCTCTTACAGGAGCTCAAAGCGGCGCACGACGATATAGGCATACGCATAAACCGAAAAAAAGGCTATATGACGCCAGAGATAAATCCCGCCGCGTATAACGATCTCAAACAGTATATATCGAACGTGAAGACCGTCGCTTTTGAGGATATGCCGACGGACAACTGGAACAAGATCGTGCTTATGGGCACGCGCGAGCAGGTCAGACAGGCGGAGGAATTCGTAAAGGGTCACAGGTTCCGCGATAAATTCGCCGTATCGTACTCGTGTCCGACTCTGCTTGAGCTGCTTGACCCGGAGGCTACGAAGGGCAATCAGGTGCGGTATATGAAAAAAATGCTCGGCAACTATACAACGTACTGCTGCGGCGATTTCGAGAACGACGAGGATATGCTTAAAAAAGCGGATTTCGCCGTCGTTCCCAGCTCCGGAATGGACAAGATAGTCGCAATGGCGGATATAGTCACATGCCACTGTAAGGACGGAACGATAGCTTATCTCGTCGATCTGCTCGACAGACAGCTTGGATAAGGCCCCATCCCGCCCGGCGGGAAATACGGCGAAATACATATACTGAGAAAGGAAAGGATATGAAAAGAGTACTTTGCGCGATATTTGCGCTGCTTCTCGCAGTCTCCGCCGCAGTCTTTACGGGGTGCGCTGAAAACAACCCCGGAGGCGACAAAACGACGGCGGAAGCCGTATCGGATACGGTGACCGAGGAGCCCGCGGTAACGGAGATCAAAGAAGAACTGCCGGAAGTCTATTATAACGGAAGACCTTTCCGCGTCATCATTAAATCCGACAGCGAGAACGATATTTACACGGAGGATCACGAGATAAACGAGCCTCTGCACGACGCCGTGTTTGAAAGGAACCTGAAGGTCTGCGAGAGATTCGGCATAGAGCTTCAGATAGAAAGAGACGACTACCCGGCGGTCAACAACGCGATAAGCCGCAGCGTGAAATCCGGCTCCGACGAATACGATCTCTGCTTTGTCCACATGGTATCCGGCGCGGGTCTGGCACAGTCCAACTACGTGCTTCCTTTCCACAAGCTGCCGTACGTGGATCTTGAAAAGCCGTGGTGGGACAAGGACATCTGGAACGGCTTTTCCATAAGGAACAACCTTATGATGGTAAACGGAGACCTGAGCCCCAACAGCTTTTCCATAACGTCCTGTCTTTATTTCAACAAGACTTTGTTTGACAAATATGACCTTGAATATCCGTATCAGCTTGTGCGCGACGGCAAATGGACGCTTGACAAAATGTATGAGCTCACAAAGGGTATGACGAGAGACGAGGACGGCGACGGCAAAGTCACGAAGGACAGCAAGAGCGATATATACAGCCTTGTGTCGTGGTGGCTCGACGTTCCGTACAGTCTGTATTACGCGGCGGGCGGTATGCTCGTTTCAAAGGACGGCGACGACGTTCCGTATTACGATCCTCAGCTTGAGCGCGACACGGTGATATACAACAAGATATACCGCGTAATCATAGAAAACAACGCTTATTTTGAGACGAACATAGGCGATTACGCGCGCGTTGTACAGACGTTTTACGACGGCAGAGCCCTGTTCTACGATTCCACGCTCAACGGCGCCGGAACGCTGCGCGATATGGACAGCGAATTCGGCATACTGCCGGTCCCGAAGCTCGACGAGGCGCAGAGCGATTACAAATCGTTCGTGAACGGCGCGTCGTGCATGATCTGCGTGCCCTCGACCGTTCCGGAGTCAAGCCGCGAATTCGTTTCCGTGATAATAGAAGCGCTTGCGAGCGAGGCGTACCGCACCGTCACCCCGGTGCTCAAGGAAACGTATCTCAAGCGCAAGGTGACGCGTGACGCGGATTCCGCCGATATGATAGATTACATAGTCAGAAACCGCGTTTTCGATCTGGCGTACGTCAATCTTTACGACGGCGTCGGCTCATACGTACGCGACCTTTTGCAGAAAGGCTCGACCGATATTTCGGCGGAGCTTAAGAAATATCAGAAATCAGCGAAGAAAAAAATAGACAACGTAGTAAAAGCCTTTGACAAGAGCCTGCTTTCGTGACCGAAAAAAATAAAAGGAGTAAATGATATGATCAAACGGTTTTCGGTATTGCTTTTCGCAGTTATATTCTGTTTTCTTTCGTCGGGATGCTTCAACCCGGGCGCCGGTACGATAAAAACGAACAACGGCACGGTCAGAATAACAAGATCACAGCCGGGCGTCACGGCGTATGAAACGTACGATAACGGAAAGATAAGATTAAAAATACCAAAAGGCTGGAGCGTGTTCATACCGCGCATCGTGACGTACTCCGGATATTCATTCAGAGTATACGATCCGAAAAGACCCGAGGTCGGGTATATGTTCTCTCTGGCGGTATCGGGCTTTCTGAAATCCGAGGAGGCGAGAGCAAAGTATCACAGTCTTTATCCGTCCGCGATATTCGGTCAGCTTGCGGCGATAGACCCGCAGACGACCGAGGGCTTTTACAAGGCGTGGGCGCATAACGCAAAGCTTGCGAACGAAACGCAGCTTTACGAGGATTTCTACATAGTGACAAACGATTTTCAAACGGTGGAAAATCTCGGCAAAAATGCGCTTGGCGGCGACATACTGCGCGGAACGTACACGGATACCAACGGAAAAAAAGAAGAGGCGCTTTTCACGGCGACCGTCGTTGACACAGGCTCATATATGATGTACGGACTCGATCTGGCTCCGCTCAAATCGTATCACAACATCATAATGCACGCCCCGGACGCGGAGCTCAACAACTGGGTAAGCGTGCTCGACCGCTCGCTTTCCACGCTTGAGTTCACGGATGAGTTCATGAGGGGCTTCAAAAGAGAGCAGCAGGCGGAAATAGAGACCGTAAAGGCTAACGCAAAGATCTACGACGAAATATCCGATATCATAATGGAATCCTGGGATCAGAGAAACAGCTCCTATGATATCATAAGTCAGAAGCAGAGCGACGCAACGCTCGGATATGAAAGGGTTTACGACACGCAGACGGGAGAGGTATACAGAGCGTATAACGGCTTTTCAAGCGATTACAGCGGAGAAAGATACAAGCCGGTAACGGATGATATGTATACGAAAACGATAAGCGGTACGATAGAAAAATAAAATGCACCGACATCATCCGTCCGTTCGCGGACGGATGTTTTTTTTGCGCAGAAAAAGGACGGCGTTCGCCGTCCTTTCAATATCAACCGAATACTTTTTTCGCCGCTTCGTAAAGCGCTTCCGTTTCACCGCCCGGCTCCGGAGCCGCAAGGTCGGACGCCGTACTGAAAGCAAAATCGAACGTAAACGTTTTTTTGTTCCCGTTTCTCACAACGCTGCCGCCGCCGCTGTATCTCAGCTTTGTGACGCCGTTGAAATCAAGCTCCGTCTGAAGCCCGTTTACGGTTTCCGCGTTTTTCGACGCGCGCAGCTCAAATTTGATTTTTCCGCTTCTGTACGCGCTCTCGGCAAGTCCGTCAAAGTACGTTATCTCGTCGCCGCGGGCTATGCGTATGTTGTAGGAATCCGACATTCCCGTTCTTCTCGACAGATACGAAGCGGCGGTCTCTTTCCCGTTTATTCTCGCCTCAAAATCAAGCTCCGTATAATCGTTCGTCTCCGCGCAAAGATAGCGTATGAGGTTATCTCCGTATTTTATGCGCGCGGCGACCGTTTTTCCGTTGAACAGATATCTCTGCCAGATAAGCTCGCCGCCCGCCTTCGCCGACGTTCTGAATTCTTCTGCGGCGTTGTTCAGAAGCGTCTCCGCGTCCTCTTCTTTGTTGTGCAAAAACCCGTAAAAGCCGCACAGATCCGTAAGATAGCGCTTTGTTTCCCTGTTTTCAAGCACGGCGTCGACCGCTTTTTCAAGCGCTCTTTCATATCTGCCTTCGCTCAGTCTGAGAGTTATGCGCGTCACTTCCACGTCCGTGTCGGAGGCTCTGATGCTGTCCGGCGCTTCTGCGTAATCGCCGTGCTCCGTTCCGGAGCAGAACGCTTTTATGAACACGTCGAAAACGCTTTGTATATCCGCCCCGCCGGTTATGCTCCGTACGGCGGCGCCGTCCGCCGTGAGCGAGCCGCCGGAGGTGAAGATATGATCTCCTATCCGTAACGAAAGCGCCTTCGTCTCCGCTTTATACGCGGCGTTCAGCGCCGTGTGCGCGATCTGATCTCCGTCTTCCGTTTTATACGTGTATTCCGCGTCTGAGACGGCGTTTGCGTCGGACTCCGGCAAAAGCAGGTTTTTCTCCACGCTTGTCAAATAAGCCGAAAGGAGCCCGGAAATAACGCTTTTTGACGCAAAGCGCTCGGTCACGGGCGCTTCCTTACCCGAGCAGGCGCATAAAAGCGGGATGAAGACGGAAAGCACAAGAAGACAGGACAGAGCTTTTTTCATACCTTTTTCTTCGATCTTGCGACGCACACGACCGCCGCGGCGGAAAGAACTGCGATCACCGCCGCCGTTATTATATACGGTGCAAAATCGTTTTTATCCTTTCTCAATGAATTGACGACGGAAAGACCGTCGATATCCTCGTCCGTAAAGCCGAGACCGTGCAGTTTTTCAAGCGTTTCCCCGTCGGGTTCGCCTCCGCACGATCTCAGAAGAGAGACCGCCTCGGACAGCTCGTCCGGGCTGTATTCCGAAAAATCCGCGGAAACAAAAACGCACAATATCGCGGCGATAACAAGGACTGTAATGATTTTTTTCATTTTATACGCCTCTCATCTCATTCGTATGACGCATTATATCAAACGAATGTGAAAAGCGTATGATACTATACTGAAACTTTGCGTCTGAGCGCTTCCTTCGCGCATTCGCTGTCGGAGCGGCGTTCGTAAAGCACACCGTTTATCCTCTGCGTCGTCTCGTTCCCGACGCCCAATATAAGCACCACGGTGTTCTTCTCCGCCTCTGATACAGCCGTAGTCACGGCAAGCTCTCTGTCGGGTATAACGGTGTATTTCGCCTTGCCCTCTCTTATCCCCTCCGCTATCTGCTCCGCTATTGCGTACGGGCTTTCGTAATCGGGATGCTCGGAGGTTATATAGACGAAATCGCTGTATCTGCCGGCGATCTTACCGAGAGCATAGCGTCTGACCTCCGCCTTGTTTCCGACGGAGCCGAAAACGGAAACTATCCTATAACCGGGATATTCCTTCATCACGTACGAGAAAAGCGTTTCAAACGACATGGCGTTATGCGCGTAATCGACTATCGCGACGACGGAGCTGTCTTCGTTTGCGTACGTCTCCATCCTGCCGGATACGGAGGCGTTTGAAAGCACGCCGTAAACCGTGTCGATATCAATATTGTACGGAAGAGTCGCGGCGACCGCGGCGGCGGCGTTTTCAACGTTGAAAAAGCCTGCCATGCCGAGCTTGAAATCGCCCTCAAACAAAGGCGTTTTAAGATGAAAACACGTTTTTCCGTTTTCTTTTCTGATATCGGAATAATAAACGTCGCAGTCGGGCTCGCCGCCGTACGTGACTATGTCGGCGCAGGCTTCGGCTGCCCGGAGGACCCGCTCGAAATGCTCGCAGCCGCGGTTTATTACCGCCCTTCTGCTCTGTGAAAACAGCTTTAATTTGGAGTTGAAATAGTCTTCAAAATCGGGATGCTCGACGGGCGAGATATGATCCTCTCCGATATTCGTGAATACCGCCGTATCGAACTTTACGCACCTGACGCGGTGATATTTCAGCGCCTGGCTCGACACCTCGCAGACTGCGTCAGTCAAACCGTTTTCCGCACAGTTATAAAGTATCCTCTGCAGATCTATCGATTCGGGCGTTGAATTCACGCTTTCCTCGGCTGTCGCGCCGTCGTACGTTTCGACCGTCGATATAAGGCCGCAGGGCTTTTTGCCGTGTCGCTCAAAATGCGCGTCGAGCAGGGCTTTTATGAAATGGACGACCGTGGTCTTTCCCTTTGTCCCCGTCACCGCAGTCAGCTCAAGCCTTTTCCACGGGCTTTCGTAGAACATATCGGACAGCTCCGCAAGCGCCGCGCGCACGTCGGATACAATAATATACGGCGCGTCCGTTTCATATTTTTTCTCCGAAACGTAACAGACGGCGCCGCGCGATATCGCGTCGTTCAGATACTCCGGTTTGAAATGATTGCCCTTGCAGACAAACATCGAGTTTTCCTTTGCCTTTTTGGAATCGGCGCATAAATACTCTATTTTTCCGTTTACCTCTCCGCCGTGAGATACGAGAAGACGGGCGTCCGACAGTCTTTTTATATATTCGTCAAAACCGTAAAAACAGGTCATTTTTGTCTCCCTTTTATATTCATTAACCGAATTATAACCGAAAAATAAAAAAAAATCAACCGCATAACGCATATAATCTATTGAAATATGTAAAAAAATATGGTAGAATGATAAATAAGAACACAAACGGGAGGGAATATGGAACAATCCGATCTCAAAAACATAGGCACGCGTCTTTCCACGCTGCGCGACATACTTGACATATCAGTTGACGAAATGGCGAAGGTCACCGACACGGACGCGGAGTTTTACACCGCCTGCGAACGGGGCGAGCGCGACATACCCATATCGTTTTTATACAAATGCGCGCACCATTTCGGCGTAGACGTAACGGATCTTATAATGGGCGAGACGCCGAGACTCTCGGTCTATCAGGTCGTCAAAAAGAACGAGGGCATCCCCGTTGAACGCCGCCACGGCTTCTCATACAAAAACATTTCGTATCTGTTCAAGGGCAGAAAGGTAGAGCCGTTCATGGTCACGGCGCCTTATTCCGAGGAGGCTCAGCACGCGCCGATACCGCTTTCCGTACACGACGGACAGGAATTCGATCTCGTTATGTCCGGAAAGCTGAAAATGGTCGTCAACGGCAAAACGGAAATGCTCGAGGCGGGCGACTGCATATATCTCGATTCAAAATATCCGCACGGTATGATAGCGACGGACGGCTGCGACTGCGTTTTTCTGGCGGTAGTTATACCGGAGGATGAAGAAAAGTGACGCGCATAATCCTTGACGGCGCCGATATACGCAAGGACGTGATCGCGATAACGGGGCAGGACAGCGCTCACGTCTGTCTGTCTCTGCGCATGAAGCCGGGCGAGCCGATAATAATCTGCGACGGGGGCGGAAACGACGCGTACTGCGAAATAATAAAAGCGGGCAAGGAAGAAACGGACTGCAGAGTGCTTGAGATAAAGCCCTGCACGTCCGAGCTTCCGGCGCGCGTTTTTATATATCAGTCGCTCCCCAAAGGCGACAAGCTTGAATTTATAATCCAAAAAGCGACGGAGCTCGGAGCCGCGGGCGTTATTCCCGTTCTGAGTGAACGCTGTATCTCACGTCCGGACAAAGCCGCGTTTGAAAAAAAGCTCGTTCGTTACAGAGGCATAGCGAAGGAGGCGGCTCAGCAGTGCGGACGCGGCGTTATACCCGCCGTATCGGACCTCGTTGACTTCAGGTGTGCCGTTTCCTCCCTTCCTGCGTCGGATATTAAAATATTCTGCTACGAAAAAGAAAAAAATAACACGCTGAAAGCTGCGCTTTCGGGCTTTAAAAGCGGGACAGCGCATATTTTCACAGGAGCCGAGGGCGGCTTCTCCGACGGCGAAAAAGCGCTTGCCGACAGCTTTGGTCTCACCTCCGTGACGTTCGGCGAAAGGATACTCCGCTGTGAGACGGCTCCGCTTTACGTATTATCCGCGATTTCGTACGAATTGTCATAAGTTTCGTCAAATATTACAAAGAAACGCATTAAAATTCAAAAAGTTTATAAAAAATTTTGTGTATTATATAGAATTTTGCGCTTTTATATTGTATAATATTCACTAAAATCACGGTAAATTAAAAGAGGAATGGTAAAATATATGTCAAACAGACTATTTCAGAGCATAATCCATCAGATGAAGGACGTGGTAGACCGCACTATAGGCGTCATAGACGAGAACGGCGCGGTCATATCCTGCTCGGAGCTCGTACGCATCGGCGAGATACGCCGCGGCGTGAGAGACGAACTTGCGTACACCTCGGAGACGGTCTGCATAAACGGTTACACGTACCGCCCGATGGGCTCCGCCGCAAAGACGGAATACATAGTTTTTGCCGAGGGCGAGGACAAGATGGCGGAGAAGATCTGCGGTATCCTTGCCGTGTCACTGAACAACATCAAAAATCTGTACGACGAAAAGTATGACAAAAGCTCGTTCATCAAGAACATTATCCTTGATAATATACTTCCGTCCGACATATACATAAAATCAAAAGAGCTCCATTTCAATATGGACGTTCTGCGCGTGGTCATGCTCATAAAGTTCAATTCCCGCGCGGATTCCATACCGTTCGATATGGTGGCGGGTATGTTCCCGGACAAGAACAAGGACTACGTCATAAGCGTCGGCGAGCACGATATAGTGCTTGTCAAGGAGGTCAAACCGAATTACGACCCGCAGGAGATATACAATATAGCAAGACAGCTGTCCGACACCATGCAGTCGGAATTCTATACCAAGGTATC
>CACZOH010000224.1 GCA_902782785.1 uncultured Ruminococcus sp.
ATCCAGCAGGCGCATATCGTGGACGTGAACGTCCTGCGCAAGCTTGAGATAGGCTACAGAAGCGACGACAACGACGCGACGATAGTCCGCACGGTCGAAAACGAGTGCAAAATGATAACGGGAGACTTGAACATCGTAAACGTGGATTTCTTTGTTGAATACAAGGTATCCGACCCCGTCAAATATCTGTTTTCCGCGAAAAATCCGGAGGAGATACTGAAAAACCTCGTACAGAGCCAGATCAGAAACGTTGTAGGCTCATCCGGCGTTGACAGCGTGCTGACTGACGGCAAGGTCACGATACAGCAGGATATAAGAGACCTGACGGCAAAGGAGCTTGAGGCGTACGATATAGGGCTGATGCTGACCGACGTCAAGATACAAGACGCCGAGATGCCGACGGACGAGGTGAATGAGGCTTACAAAGCCGTTCTGTCCGCATTACAGAGCAAGGAAGCTACGATAAACCTCGCTCAGGCGTACAAGGAATCGAAGCTGCCGGAAATGGAAGCGGAGGTAAAGAGCATAACGCTCAACGCCGAATACGACAAGCAGAAGAGGATAAACGAGGCCAAAATGCAGATAGCCATGTTTGAGGCGATGTACGAACAGTACAAGCTGAATCCCGCGGCGACGAGGATAAGGATGTACCACGAGGCGCTGCAGGAATTCCTGCCCGGCACGAAGGTCTACATAGACACGACAGACGGCACGACTCAGAAGCTTATACCGATAGAAAGCTTTGCAAAGGAGGAGGAGAACAAATGACAAAGAAAAAGAAAATAACGATATTTACCGTAATTGCGGTCATAGCAGTTATACTTATAATCGTTCTTCCCGGCTGCTTTTATGAGGTAAAAGAGGATGAATACGCCTGCACGGCGAGATTTTCAAAGATAATCAGAACGGTGGATCAGCCCGGGCTCTACTTCAAGCTGCCGTTCATAGACACGGTGCGCGCTTTCCCGAAAAAGACGCTGTTCTACGACATTCCGCCGTCCGAGGTGCTGACCGTAGACAAAAAGAGCATGACCGTAGACAGCTATATTTTGTGGAGGATAGACGATCCGCTCAAATTCTTCCAGAGCTTAACGCAGATAACCGCGGCGGAAAGCCGTCTGTACGATATAACGTACAACGCGTTCAAGACAAAAATGGGCGTACTCGACCAGGACGACATAATTAACATGAATCCGGGTTCGGAAAGAAACGCCATATACGACGAGATAAAATCCGAGGTCATGAGCAAAACGGACGTTTACGGCATCAAAGTCGTCGACGTTAAACTTAAAAGACTCGATCTGCCGGAGAGCAACGAACAGTCGGTTTACGAGAGAATGATCTCCGAGCGTAAGCGCGAGGCGGACAAATACACCGCCGAGGGCGAACGCGACGCGGCGTACATAAAAGCCGAGGTCGACAAGACCGTCAACATCTCTCTGTCCGACGCAAAGGCTCAGGCGGAGCAGATACGCGCCGAGGGCGAGGCGGAATACATGAAGCTGATAGCCGAGGCGTACGATACGGAGGACAAGCGCGATTTCTACGAATTCCAGCTGGCTCTCGAAACGCTCAAAAAATCCTTCAACGGCAAGGATAAAACCATAATCTTAGGCGCCGACAATCCGATAGCAAAGGCGTTGACGGACGCAGAGGAATAAACGGTATGTCGTCTTATAACATATTTATCGCGGCGGGGATATCCCTTGCACTACAGCTTTTTGCGGCATTCTTTACCGTATCGCTTGTATTATTCATAATATCGTCAAATCAAAAAAACGCAAACAGAGACACAAGACTGTCAAGAGCGAACGGTAAACTGAAGGTATTTCTTATACTGTCGGCCGTCCTTTTTACCGTCAGCGTCATAACCTTTGTAGTTTTGCTGTGCGTACTGCCCGCGGGCTCTCTTTACTGGCAGGGATAAAAAATATGGCGGGAACGTAAAAGTTCCCGCTGCTTTTTAGGTGTCGCTGCTGGAATCCCGGGCTACCCCTCACAACGCGTACCGCGCCCCCCTCATTTGAAAAATGACGGGAGGGGGCCGGAGGGTTCCCCGCGTGACATGGTCACGTGGGGGTTCCGGAGGGGA
>CACZOH010000225.1 GCA_902782785.1 uncultured Ruminococcus sp.
GCGGCTGTGTTCTATATCGAAGTTATCCGTGAACACGTAGCCGACGTCCGTTTTTAACAGCTGCGCGCACCATTCGTTCCACCACGTTATCGTGACTATCTTCGGGCGGACGTCGAACGCCGTCTGCCATTGCCTGTTCCAGAAGCGTCCTCCGTCCCTTCCGTGCGCCGTCGGAAGCGACATATACGTTTCCTGCGTCGCTACAGCCACGCTCACGTGCTCCGCGTCTGGCTTTGAAAAATACGATACAGCTTTGCTGTTGTCTATTTCAAGATAGCTCCACTGTCCCTTTTTGGCGCTGCCGCGCAGACCGTACATGTTTCTTACGGTGAATTTGTCCGTTTCCGTAAGCTTCGGTTTTGATTCCCACGTCATTATAAACGGCTTTCCGTTCCAGTAAACAAAGCAGTCTTTCCATTTTTCCGCGCCGTAGAAGTAAGTATATATGCTGTCGAACATATTCTCGCTTCCCATCCAGTAAACGACGTACGGCGTGCCGAGTCCCTCGGCTCTCATTTCCATTATCGTGTCGAGCAGCGCGACGGAGGGCTTGTAAATATAAGTGGACCAGGAGTTTGATCCGGGATCGTAGCCCGGCGCCGTCGCATAAGTATAATCAAGGATTATAAAGTCAACGCCCGCGTTATAGAGAAGCGTCATATTGTTTCTTATCGCGTCTTTGTCCGTGCTTCTGTAATAACCCTGCGCGGGCTTCGCCCAATAATGGAAAGCGGGAGAAGCGTTATGCTGTTCGTCCTTGTTTCCGAAACCGTACTGCGCGCTGAAGCCGTATTTTTCCTTTAATTCGGTAACGTTGAGCGCGTTTTCGATCTTGCCCTCTCCGTCTCCGTGTATCGCGTTGAACCACATCGTGTAGCAGATGCCGACGACGTCGTTTCTGTCCGTTATATCACAGCCGAGGGAATTGTTTCCCACGGGTGTCGCCGTTATTTCCGTTTCGTGCTTTTCAAATCCTTTTGAACATTCGTATAACGCCATATTATCTATCCCCAATCCTCCGCCGCCGTGGGTGAATATACTGTAATGTCCGCCTGATACGGACTTTATGTCGAACGCTCCCGCATATACCTCGTTTCCGTCTCCGTCGTAAACCGTGACAGACGTTTTTTCGCATACGACGCGCAGTACCTGGACTTCTTTGAGATACACGTATATCTGTTTATCTTCAGTACATATCACGTCAAGATGCGTGTCGCCGCTCATAAGAGAGCCGTCGACCGTGACGGATGCGTTCGCTCCGGGCCATTTCCAGTTTGCGCCGTCAGCGGCGTAAACGTATATTTTGCCTTGCTGATCGTTGAATGAAAGCCATACGCCGTCGCCCGGGTTGTCCGGTATCTTGAACGTAAAATCGCTGACGTAACAGCCTACGTAACCGCAGAACCACGCGCCGTCGCCTCCGGAACGGAAGAACAGATCGGCGGACAGCTGAGACTGCTTGTTATCGGCGTATGAAACGTTGACGTCGGGTCCCCACGTCGTCCACCCGCCCGAAAAATGGTCTTTCGAGCTGTCGGAATATGGGATATACATCACGCCGTCTATAACCCCCGCCGAGCCGGCGTCGCGCGGTACGGCTTTACCGCCGCAGGTCTGATCTCCGTCTGAAAAATCGGAATAAAACGCGCGTATTACGCCGTCGTCGCCTTCTTTAACGACCTTGCCGACCTTGTCCGACGGAAATTCCTTAACGGTCAGATCTGTTCTTTTTACGGTGTATTCCACTTTTCCCTCGTTGAAGCGCGTCCCGGAAGGCTCCGTTTCGGTCGCTTCAGGCTCCGTCTGTGTTTCAGTCTCCGTCTCGGTCACTTTTTCGGTATCCGTCACGGTCTCGATCCCCGTCGTCACCGCCGGCTGACCCGTGCAGGACTGTAAAACAAGCGGCAAAAGCATAAGTAATGAGAGCAGAACCGTCAAAAATACTCTTTTTTTCATCATATCCTCCGTTTAACAGCTCTTGTTGCAATAAATGATTCTATATTCAATTCGTGAAGTCTTCCGCTTCCGTTCGTGTCGCTTATAATATCCGTCAGTATAAACCCGGCTTCAAGCTGACCGCCTATCTGCTCCGCCGTCGTGTGAGAAAACTGGACGCCGGAGTCGTCTTCTTTTAACTGCTTCATATAATCGGGATTTTCAAGCGGGTCAAACGGCATTTTGTTTACAATCATCGTCTCGTCTTCGTTTACGATATAATTTACCTCGTTTCCGAGCCCGCAAAGAAGAATTCCGCCGTCCTTTAGCACCCGGTGACACTCGCGGAACACGTGGTAAACGTCTTTTATATAGCAGTTTGAAACGGGGTGAAAGATTATATCAAATTCGCCGTCGTCAAACGGCAGGGGCTTTGTCATATCGGATTTGACGATATTTATCTCGTACCCCTCGCGGTCGGCGACCGTGCGCTCCGCGTCAAGCTGTTTTTGTGAATAGTCGAGCACCGTACAGACGGCGCCGAGAGCGGAGAAGACCGGCATCTGCTGACCGCCGCCGGACGCGAGACCGAGCAGCTTTTTGCCGCGCAAATCCCCGAACCATTCGTGCGGGACGGGCTTGGTCGGCGTTAAACCCACGTTCCACTTGCCCACTTTTGCCCACTCATAGACCTCGTGAGTTATCGGGATGCTCCATTCCCATCCCTCGTCGACCCAGCGGTCAATCGTTTGTGAATTTATTTCCGTATAATCCATATAACAGCCGCCTTTATATACTTAAAACATCTTTTTATTTATCATAACATATTATTATTCATTTGTCAATCAGTTTTTGAAATTTGCAAAAAAGGTATTGACTTAACGGCCGGTTTATAGTATAATGAACTATAAATATTTAAGACGAAAGGAAAAAGCTATGAAAAAAATCACGATACTGCTTCTTGCGCTCGTTCTTTTGGCGACCGAGATAGTTCTGGCGTCGTGCGCTGTCAACAACCCGGGCGCGGAAACGACCGCGGCCGCCGATACGGTAACGGAAGCGCCCGAAACCGATACAGCGACGGAAACCGATAAGCTTCCCGACCCGGTCCCCTCGCTCGATCTGGGAGGAGAAACGATCACGTTCCTCGTCAGAGGAAGCAGCTACGCAGAATGGGAAAGCCAGGATATTTTTGAGGAGGAAGACTCCGACGACCCGATCAAATCCGCGGTCTACAAGAGAAATATGACGCTGCAGGATAAATATCACTGCACGATAGAACAGGTCGGCTCCAGCTCTCCCGGCGCGGACGCCAAAAAAGCGATAAACGCAAATACAAATGAATATCAGGTGCTTATGTGCGACACGCAGGAGACCTTAAGCCTGGCGCAGGCAAATCTTCTGAAGGACCTGAACGCCGTTGACGGATTGAATTTAAGC
>CACZOH010000226.1 GCA_902782785.1 uncultured Ruminococcus sp.
GCGCCGACGCCCGCGCCGTATCGTATCTTAAAGACTCCCTGTATCTGCACGGCGCATACGAGTGCGCGGAAAAGTGTTATTTTGCGGTAAAACCGGAAAACAAAAAGATCATCCGGATAACGCTTGAAAAGGCGGAGGACAAAAACGGCGAACCCGTTTTTACGGGCGTACACACTTCTCTGCCCGACGGCTGCGGCGCGGAGTTCTTCAGTACGCGCACGGTCGCGCCGGGCGACGTGCCGGAGCACGTAATGAAAAGCCTTGACGCGCTTTGTCATATCCTTTACACGTATGAAGAGGATTTTAATAACGTCCCGGAATACGTGCTTGACGAAAACGCTTCCTACGTTAAATTTTCGGGCGACGACGACGCGAAAACAGCGACCGGGGTATTCGCCGAGAATATGAAAGACCTCTCGCATCGCGTCGACGACGGCGGATTTTTACACACCTCGTATTATATGGCGCCGTCGTGGTGGTACAACGGCTTCGGCGCGTGGATGGAGAATTTCAACTCATATTATAACGATATGTACAGCCGCGACGGCGGAAGAGCGCTTATGACGCTTTCCGCGGGTGGGTATAACGGCGCGGCGGAGCGCGGAGTCGCGTTCGGGAACAGACAGTTAATGTATTTTCCCGAAAACAACGTGACCTTCTGCGGTCACAGGGTGCGCGGGCATTACACCGTCGTCATAAACAAGCCGATGCTCTATTCAGAGGTGCTGACGGGGATCGGCTGGCCCACACAGTACACGGAGGAAAAATTCGGCAGAGATCACAAAAAGCTCGGCAACCACGAGACGGACGGTCACGGCCTTATGATGATGGCCAACTGCGCCGTTTATAAAAGGCATAAGGATCCCGCATCTTGGGCAAACGAACATTTTGAAGAGTTCAACGAGGCGGCTGAATGGATAATATGGTGTCTCGACAACCCGGAGCTTTCGTTTTCAAAGGACGGTCTTCTTTACGCGGAATCGGAAGCCGGAATGAACGACCACACGCTTTACTGCAACCTCGCCTGTTATTTAGGACTTTCGGGTTACGCAAAGATCGCCTCTGACATCGGAAAGAAGGAAACGGCTGAAAGATGGAAAAAGTACGCAAAAGGACTTTATGACGCGATACTTTCGCACCTCTCGGACGGGGAAAGCTGGATAAAAGAAAAATACGGCTTTTTCCACGACAGCGCGGTAACGTTCTGCTCCGATATATTCGGGTACGATTTATCGCTTTTCCCGGAGGAGCTTGTAAAGCTGTCCCGTAATTCTTATGAAAAAGACGCGGAAAAAACGCTGTCGCAGAGATACGACGGCAGCGGCGGTCTCGGCTACAACACGTCGATGATAACGCAGAACGCGCTTTTACTCGACCGTACGGACGACGCGGACAGATTAGTGCGGCGGCTTACGCGTATGAGTTACGCTCCGCGGCTGCCCGAGCCGTACAAGGTCTCCGAGGGATTTTCATATTCACAGCGCACGGGCGCGCTTCGCCGTCAGGGAGATCTCGGCAATCTCGTACAGCTTGCCGAGGCGCTCAAGGCGTATCAGATAGTATGCGGCGTGTCGGACGCGGCGTCCGGCACTCTTCAGATCTTCCCGCGTCTGCCCGCCGGCTGGTCGGTCTATATAAACAAAATGAACACCGCGGGCGGTACGCTTTGTATGTCTGTTTCGTACCCGGAAAACGGCGCGCAAAGAATAGATCTTAAAGTCGCCGGTATGCGCGGTATAAAAAAGATCGCGTTCCGCGGAGGTCCGTTCAAAGACGGCGGAAAGCTTGTCATAAACGGAAAAGAAGTTAAAGGAGAAACGGAAGCTCACGGCGGTATGACGTGGATACGGGCGGATTTGCCGTACGACGAGTTTGAGATAAAATAACGGAATCGATAATAAAAGCCGGAGCAGGTTTTCAGATCCTGTCTCCGGTTTTTTTTCCTTGCGGGCGGATACGCTCCGTTTCAATCGTTCACCGTCAGCGTTACCGTTACGTTTCCGTTTGACAAAAGCTTTGTCATCTCGGTCTCCGACAGGTCTATATGTCCGAGGCGCGTGTAGCTCCACGAATTTGAGCCGTAGAATATAACTATCTGATTGCCGGAATAAAGCACGATATCGCCGCTTTTTGTTGTGGTCTGCCTGTCGTTTTCCGGCAGGGTTTTGCCGAGAGGACCGACCTGCTCAAAACCGCCGTACATAGACATACCGACGGTAAGTCCGTTTTCCGCAAGTTCCTTCAGCGCGCTGACGGAATCATTATCCTGCCAGATTACGGGCACTTCTCTGCCGTCTATATAAAGCCTGAGCGTTTTTTCCACTTGTGTTTCCTCCGGATCGATGTTTTTTTCGGTAAGCGCGGGCGTCGTTTCGGATTCCGCCGCCGTTTCATCTTCCGTTCCGGGCGTCGTTTGCGGCACTGTCGCAACGTCTGTTAAAGTCGCCGCGCCGGTAACAGCCGGTGCGTTCGTCACACATCCGGCGAGGGCGAGCAAGAAGCACGATACGACCGCCGATAAAAGCGCTTTATAAGACGTTTTTGCCGAACTCATAAGCCTTCTCAAGCTCTTCTTCTTTTCCCGCCGCCTCCGCGGGATCGTTTATGCCTCCGCAGAAGAGCGAGCCCGAAAGCTCCGCTTTTTCAAAGCAGTCAATCCAGCCCTGCAAACCGTTAACCGCTTTTTCCGGCGCCGTTTTCTCATCATCCGCGGCGGTTGAAAGCATATATACTCTTCGGAAGCTGTAATCCGATGAATAAAGCGGATTCATACGGTCAAGCAGCGTCTTCATCTGTCCCGACATTTCGTAGTAATAAATCGGCGTGACGAAAACGAGGGTATCCGCGTTTTTCACCTTTTCGGCTATATCCGCCGCGTCGTCTCTGATTACGCATTTCTGCGTTTTCTGACATGAAAGACAACCGATACAGAAACCGAGCTTTTTGCCTTTAAGGGATACCGTCTCCACCTCGTGTCCCGCGTCCCTTGCACCTGCAATAAGCCTTTCCGCCAATATGTCGGAGTTGCTTTTTGCACGGAGACTTGTTGTTATGACCAATACCTTACTCATTTCAGATACTCCTTCATAAACATATCTATCTTATCAAAAGGAATGGCGTTTTTATTCCCTCCGTCGTAAAGATCCGTGTGGGACGCGCCGGGAATGATCATAAGCTCTTTATTGTCCTTGTATTTGCTGTCCTTTATCATATTCGCGTACGCGTCGCGGCTGAAATAGCAGGAATGAGCCTTGTCGCCGTGGACGATCAGCACGGCGGAGCGTATCTCGTCGGAATACTGCAGGATCGGCTGATTGATGAAGCTTTCGCACCCGATCACGTTCCAGCCGCCGTTTGAATTGAGCGAGCGGGGATGATATCCGCGCGGCGTTTTGTAATAATCGTAATAGTCTTTTACGAAGAACGGGGCGTCCTCGGGGAGCGGATCGACAACGCCGCCGCCCTGCTTGTATCCGCCGTTTTTCAGATCCTCAAGTCTTTGCTCGCACATTGCTTTGCGCTTATTGTAACGCGCCTGTTCGCTGTCCTCGGAGTCAAAATAACCCTTTGCGTTCACGCGCGTCATATCGTACATGGTCATTGCGACCGTCGCCCTGATCCTCGTATCGAGCGCGGCGGCGTTCAGCGCCATACCGCCCCAACCGCATATACCGATTATGCCGATGCGGTCCGGATCGACGTTTTCGTTCAGTGAAAGAAAATCGACCGCCGCCATAAAATCCTCCGTATTTATATCGGGCGACGCCATGTAACGGACGCTGCCTCCGCTCTCTCCCGTAAACGACGGGTCGAAGGCGACCGTCAGATAACCGCGTTCCGCCATCGTCTGCGCGTAAAGCCCGGAGCACTGCTCCTTGACCGCGCCGAACGGGCCGCACACCGCTATAGCCGGAAGCTTTCCCTTTGCGTTTTTCGGGACGTACATATCCGCCGCAAGCGTTATGCCGCAGCGGTTGACGAAGGTCACCTTACTGTGATCTGCAGCGCCGCTTTCCGGAAAGGTCTTATCCCA
>CACZOH010000227.1 GCA_902782785.1 uncultured Ruminococcus sp.
GAATCAAAGGTGTTCGGCATAGGCGTTGAATCGTACACCGCCGGCTCCGCCGAGTTCACGCTCACGTTCGCCGCGACGCACGAGAACGTTCTGCCTCTCATGGACAACGGTCACTATCATCCGACCGAGGTCGTATCCGACAAGATACCCGCTCTGCTCTGCTACTTCCCCGAGATAGCGCTCCACATCACGCGCGGCGTCCGCTGGGATTCCGACCACGTACTTCTCCTCGACGACGAGACGAAGGAAATGGCAAAGGAAATAGTCCGCTGCAACGCGCTTGACAGAGTTTACATGGCGCTCGACTATTTTGACGCGAGCATCAACCGCATATCCGCGTGGACCGTCGGCGTAAGATCGTGGAAGAAAGCGCTTCTCGCCGCGATGCTCACACCGCACGAGCAGCTGAAGAAGCTTCAGGACAACGCCGAATTCTCCGAGCTTATGGTAAAAATGGAAGAGATCAAGCTGCTTCCGCTCGGCGACGTCTGGGAGGAATTCTGCCGCGTCTGCGGTACGGTCGAATCCGGATGGTTTGACGAAGTCAAAAAATACGAAAAAGAAGTTCTTTCCAAGAGAGTTTAAAAAAAATCGACGGGACTGCCGCGCCACGGCGGTCCCGTCTTTTTACAGGAGAAAAAATATGAACCCGTTACTACCGCGCACCTTTTTCATGGCTGACGCAGAAGCGCACGTTATGCCGGACGGACGGCTTTATATGGTCGGCTCGACGGACGTTTCCGGCAGTAAGGATTACTGCAGTAAAGAATATCATATATGGTCGACGGACGATCCCGAACTTAATGACTGGGTGGATCACGGCGCGGTCTTCAGAAACGATATAAGCGACCCGCAGATACCGTGGTCGCCGGGAACCACGCTGTACGCGCCCGATATGGCGTATAAGGACGGGAAATACTATCTTTTCATCTGCGGTATGAACGCGCTTGAAGCCGTCGCCTCCGCCGATTCCCCCGCCGGTCCGTACGGGGACGTGAAAAGGATCGGGAAAGCGGATAAGGACGGCATAGATCCGACCGTTCTCGTTGACGACGACGGCTCCGTATATTATCTTTGGGGACAGTTTCATTTAAGAGGTATGAAGCTTAAGGACAATATGTGCGAGGCGGTCGAGGAAAGCTATACAGACAATATACTGACGGAAGAAGAGCACGGCTTCCACGAGGGCGCGTCCATACGCAAAATAAACGGAAAATATTATATAATATATACGGATATATCGCGCGGGAAAGCCACGTGTATGTCGTACGCCGTATCCGACAGACCGCTCGGTCCCTATAAAAAAGGCGGCGTCATAATAGACAACGTATACTGCGACCCGCAGACGTGGAACGATCACGGCTCGATACGGTATTACGGAGGACGGTGGTGCGTGTTCTATCACCGCTCCACTCAGAACGGCGTTACGTGCCGCCGCGTCTGCGCGGAGCCGATAACCGTATTGCCGGACGGAAGCATCCCCGAGGTAATGATGACGTCAAACGGCGCCGGGACGCCGATTAACGCGTTTGAGAGGGTCGACGCGTCGCTTGCGTGCAGGATGAAGGGCTCGCTTTACATAACGCCCGACCCGATAACTCCGGGCGCCGAGATACTGACCGACTGCGGCGGCGGAAACTGGGCGGAGGCGTGGGCGGAATACAAAACGCTCGATCTCAAAGACGGTGCAAAAAGGTTTGCGGCGGAAGCGTGCGGAAAAGGAAGCGTCACCGTGATGACCGGAGGAGGCAAAAAAATCGGCTCCGTCAGCTTTGACTGCGGAAAGCGGACGGTAAAGGAAACGGTCCTGTCAGATATCCCGTCCGGCAATATGACGGTGTGGATGCTTTTTGAGGGAAGGCTCGATTTCATATCGTTCCGCTTTATAAAATAAAAAAACGCCCGCGATATTCGCGGGCGTATTCATATCATCTGTAAGCTATAAGCGTCATTGCGATATAAACCGCGATCATTGCGCAGAGTATTACCGCCTGCTTGCCCTTGTGCGCTATCAGAAGTCCGCCGAATTCGCGGACGGACGCGTTAGGCCAGAAATACCATTTCGTTTTGGAGCCCATTCCCTCGGCTCTTATTTTTTCGTGCGCGGCGTAAAGTCCTCCGCGGAAAACGTGGTAATTCGTTGTAGAGAACGCGACCTTTGCGTTTTTGTCAAGCTCGTCTATCTTCTTTTTGGAGAAGATCATATTCTCCTCCGTCGTCGTCGATCTGTCCTCCTCTATTATCCGCTCCTCCGGTATGCCGAGGCTCAGCATATAACGCTTCATCGACGCGGATTCGGAGCTTCTCTCGTCGTCTCCCTTGCCGCCGGACGTTATAAACGTCGCCTTTTTGCCCGTCAGCTTTTCCTGCTTTTCCGCAAAGCTTATCGCACGGTCGACCCTGCCGCAGAGAAGCGGCGTCGGCGTTCCGTCCTTGTTCAGTCCGCAGCCGAGTATGATGATGAAATCCCTGTCGGGCGTCGGCTCGTATTTCGATACGATGATATGAGACGCTATTATGCCTATTATCATACATTCAAAATACAGATAGACCGCGGCGAACAGATTGCCGAAAAGGTCGTGCATCATTACCTCGAACTGACTGCCTGACGCGTAAAAATCAAACGTGAAGAGGAAAGCCTCGCCCGATATCAGAAGCGCGGACAAAAGGATGCCCAGAAGATTTACGAATCTTTTTCCCTCGTGCTTTATGAGCGAGACGTTCGACACGCATAACGCGACGGAAAACACGAGGATGAACGGAGAAGTGTATATCATATAATCCTTTGCCGAATTGAGAAGCGTGCGAAGGATCATTTCCTCGTTATAAACGTCCGGATGAAGCGCCGTGCGGAACGTGACCGTCACGTTCGTTATGAGAACGAAAAGAGTAAAGACCGAAAAGCCAAAGTAAAATATCGTGTTGTAGGAATACGGGTTATACCGTATCTGTCCCGTGAACGCAAAGGCGAGACGCACGATGACGTAAACGAGCGCGGCGTCCGTTATCACGGCGCTCAGAAGAGAAAACCGGCCGTTGCCGAAGATATGAAGAAGCGTGACCGCAAGAACGGCGGCGACCGCGGCGATCAGCGCGTCATATAGCTTGGGCTTTTTATTGCGCGTAAAAAATCTCATAAAGCCGCGGAATTCCTCTTTTTACTGAAGCTGATCGTGGAGCTTTTTGAATTTCGGCGATTTGGAGTCGAGAATTGAGAAGCTCGACTCGGACGGAACGTCGTCCATACCGGATTCAAGATAGTTTCTTAAAACGCCCGCAAGAACGAACGGCTTGATGAACGTGGAATGTATGAAAGCCCAGATGATTATGCCGCCGATGACCGACAGAGCGATCGGAAGCGTAGCCTGGTTTTCAAGTATCCTGTTGAGCCAGCCCTCGTTTCCGCTTGAGCTTTCCGCTATTTTTGCGTATATCGGCTGAAGCGCCGTGTTTATCGTCGGAATGGAGAGTATCAGATAGAAAACGCCCGCAAAAGCGCCGCCGATGAGAAGAAGGGTCAGAAGACCTATGCCGAAGACTCTGCCCATGTTCTTTGCAAACGTTTTGCCGTGCTTGAAGAAAAGCACCGCGCCCTCGCACGTGGCTTTCGCCGCGTTTGTGTCCTTACGGTAGAATACCCAGCCGAGACAGCAGTCGCAGAGATACGAGATTATCGTCTGTATCACGGTGTTGACCGCGTCGCCTACCGCGCCGCCCGCGTCTCCGCCGATCCTCTGAGCGGCGCCCGTGATGGCTCTGCCGAGCTGATTGAAAATGCCCTTTATAAGGCGCGTCGCGGCAAAGTATATCGCAACCGTCGCAAATCTTTCCTTTACGGCTTTTTTGCCCTCAGCTATAACGTTATCGGGCAGCTCGCCCTCCGTTATCGCCTTTGTCATCATGGCTATCTGTCCCGCCTTGAGCGTATATGAAACAAAGCGGAGGATTATCGCCATGATCACGACGCCGACGACGACACCTATCAGAAGTCCGATCAGACCGCTGTTCGCGGACACCTTTTCGGCTATGAAATAGCCGAGCGCAGCAAGCCCCGCAAGAACGACGATGCTCAGAAGATCGAACAGCAGACGCCTTACGGAAAAGCCGAGCGTCTTTTTGTAAATTGTTTTGTTATCCATACCGTACCTCCCGGAATTTTTTTATTCATTATATCCGCTTTTTCGCCTTATTTCAAGCGATTATTTGTAAACACAAGTGATCGGCGAAAAGAAAAACGCCGCTATGAGCGGCGATTTTTTATTTTATCAGCTTCACAAACGCTCTTGCGTAGAGCCTGCCTATGAAATCCGCGCCGCCGGGAGCGGGATGAACGCCGTCCTCGGAATAAAACGTCGGCTCTTTATATAAGCACGCCTCGGCAAAAATGCCGTCAAGCGGCAAGTACGCGTCGGCGTATTCGCGCGCGAGCTTGCGGACGATGAGTATCTTTTTATAAAGATCCTCGTAAAAATACATCTTATCGGGGCAGGGAACTATGAACGGCTCAAGCATCATTATCTTTGCGCCGGTCTTCTTTACCGCCTCGAGCACCGTGCGGTAGTTCTGCTCAAATATCGCGTCGTCAAGGTATTCTCTCGTCTCCGCTCTGTGCCAGGTGTCGTTTATGCCTATGAGTATGGAAACGACGTCCGCGCCTATATCTATAAAGTCGCTTTGCAGACGCGCGACGAGATTTGCCGTCTGATCTCCGCTTATGCCGAGATCTATGAATTCAAATTCGGTGTCCGGCATCGCCTCTCTTATGTATTTTGCGGCGTATTTCGGATAACCGTTGCCGAGATTATGCGGGTCCGATCTGTCGCGTCCCCAGTCGGTTATGCTGTCGCCCTGAAACAGTACTTTCATTTTATAAGTCTCCTTTGATTATATTTTTTCCGCCTTCCGGAGCGTCTCCGAACGGCGTTTTTTTACTTTTGCTTCCGTCCTCTGACGGCTGTTCTTCCTCATCGCCGACAGGCGTTATATAACGTTTCGCCTGAGTGGAGAAGAGCGTGTAATATTCGCCCTGCTTTTTCATAAGCTGAGCGTGCGTGCCTTCCTCTATAAGCATACCGTCCTTAAGAACTATTATCTTGTCCGCCGTCGTCGCGGAGGAGAGGCGGTGAGACACGAATATGGACGTTTTGCCGCCGCGCAGATTGTCAAATTGATTGAATATCTCCTGCTCCGCTATAGGGTCGAGCGACGCCGTCGGCTCGTCGAGTATCAGTATATCGGATTCCGAATAGAACGCGCGGGCTATGGCCAGCTTCTGCCACTGACCCGTCGAAAGCTCTATGCCGTTGTCCTCAAAGTAGCGCATAAGCGGCGTGTCGTATTTGTTTTCAAGCTTCTCTATGAAGTCGGACGCATTGCTGTTTTTCGCCGCCGTTTCTATCTTCTCCTGCTTTATCTCCTTCATTATCTCGCCAAACGCTATGTTGTCGCGGACGGATACGGCGTATTTGCCGTAATCCTGGAACACTATGCCGAACATATCGTACAGCTCTTTTACGTCGTATTCGCGCAGATCGTGTCCGTCAAGCAGTATTTTTCCCTCCGTCGGGTCGTACAGACGCGTCAGAAGCTTGATAAGCGTCGTTTTGCCCGCGCCGTTCAGACCGACCATAACGACCGTATCGCCCGGCGCTATCTCAAGGTTTATATCCTTTATCGTGTCGTAATCCTTACCGGGATAACGGAAGGAAACGTGGTCGAATTTTATCGTATGACCGACGCCGCGCTTTACCTCGAGCGGCGGGTCGACTATGGGCACGATGGTCCGCTTTTCCTCCATGAAGGCTATCAGGTTGTTTATGAATATCGTGCCCTCGTATATCGTCGCCGTTGTGCTTATAAGCGTTGCGATGCCGGAGGAGATGGCGTTCAGCGCCCCGGTATACATACTGTAGTTACCTACGGGGAATTCGGCGTTGAAAACTCCACGGGCGATTGAAACGAAAAGCACGCAGTTCACGACCGTCGTCAGAAGCGTCGCGCCTATGCCCCACCACATTTCCGCGAGCATCAGCCGCTTCAGACCGCCGAAGTATTTATTGAAAACGGATTTGTATCTGTTTGTGAAATCGTCCGCCAGACCGAGCATACGAACTTCTTTTACCAGGTCCTTGTTCACAAGCACCTCGGAGTAGTACGACATCTGGCGTCTGTCCTTGCTCCTTCTGAAAACGTAGTCGTGATTTTTGCGTCTGTAAACGAAGTTGATTATCGTCGACGGTATCGCCACGGCTATCACGAGAAGAGCGGGCAGTATCCCGATAACGGCGATCATCACTATGTACGAAACTATGCTTATCACGGTGGAAACTATGGAAAACGTGGAATTCAGCACCTGTATCGGTCTGTTTCCCGCCTCTCTGTTTGCGTTTTCCATTTTGGCAAAGAATTCCGGAGAGTCAAAGCTCTTCAGATCTATCTCCTTCGCCTTTTCCATTATCTTTATTTTGATATGGTTTGAAACGAGCTCGCCCGAAATGCGGACGACGATACCGTCTATGCGGCGCACTATGCTTGTGAAAAGTATATATCCGAACTGGGCGATCAGAAGCCACGTGATGATACTGAAGCTCGTTATCTTACCCTCATACGCGGACGCGAGACGGTTGATGAGCTGACCGCTTATGTACGTCCCTATAACGGGCATGATACCGTCGAACAAGGCCATGAACGACATGACGAAAACTATGCCGTGACTTGCCTCCCAGACAAGCTTTACTATATATCCGAAACGCTTGAAAAACGCGGACAGAAGCGCTTTTAAGTATCCGGGCACCTCTTTTATGCTTTTTGGCTTCGGGATACGGTACTGGTCGTTTACACGTCTGTCGGGCGGCATCATCATCATACTATCATCACTCCCTTTTTCAACTATCTTATATTATAACCTTTAGTTCTTCTGTTTTCAAAATATGATTGTTAAAATACAATGAATTTATATGAAAATTTCCGTCGCAAAAGGGTGAAAGCGGTAAAATCCCGCTGTAAATAAACGGTAAAAGTCCGCGAATTTTCAAATTATTTTCTTTTTATTATTGATAACGATTAAAAATAATGATAATATATGTGGTGACTGAAAAATAAGAGAGGTTTATTATGTACAACAAAAAATCAATTACCGACATTGACGTAAAGGGCAAAAGAGTTCTTGCCCGCTGTGATTTCAACGTTCCGATGCAGGACGGCGTTATCACCGACGTCAAAAGAATAACGGGCGCGATGCCCACCATCAAATATCTTTCCGAAAACGGCGCAAAAGTGATACTTTTCTCGCACATGGGCAGACCGAAGGGCGAATTCAATATGAAATACTCCCTCGCTCCCGTCGCGGCTAAGATCTCCGAATACTTAGGCAAGCCCGTTATAATGGCTTCCGACGTTATAGGAGAGGACGCGAAGGCGAAGGCCGCCGCTCTTAAGGACGGCGACGTTATGCTTTTAGAAAACGTCCGTTTCCACAAGGAAGAAGAGAAGAACGACCCCGAATTTGCAAAAGAGCTCGCCTCCATGGCGGATATCTTCGTAAACGACGCGTTCGGTACCGCTCACAGAGCGCACGCCTCGACCGAGGGCGTATCGCACTATCTGCCCTCCGTCTGCGGCTTCCTTATCCAGAAGGAGCTTGACGTTATGGGCGGCGCGCTTGAAAAGCCC
>CACZOH010000228.1 GCA_902782785.1 uncultured Ruminococcus sp.
AGCGACCGTCCCGTACAAGGTCATAATGCAGATGATCGACCATCCGCTTACCAAGAGCGGTCTCGACAAGTTCTTGAAGGACTACGAAAAGATCCCGAAATAAGAAAAACAAATGATAAAAAGGGTCGCCCGCGGGCGGCCCTTTAAAAGTGAAATATTCCGCCTTGCGGAATGTGAAATCTGACAGTGAAATGTGCTTCGCACGCGAGATCAGTCCGCCTGCACGAACGGGAGAAAGACCGATTTTTTGCTCTGAAATCCATCATTTACAAAAATTTATGAGATTTTTCAAAAAAATATTAAAAAACTATTGACAAACAGGCGAAAACGTTATATAATGTTAATACCTTGAAATAATATCATTAAAAGGAGAAGAAAATGAAAAAACTTATTGCGATCGCTGTCGTTATAATAATGGCAGTTTCAGTATTTTCGGCAATAGCGGAAGCGACGGACGTGCTTGAGTACGTTCATATCGAAGCTTCCGGCAACGACCCGTACGCCAACTTTACGTTCCATGACGGTGCGACGATCGATCCCGATACCGTAAAATGGGCAAAGATCAAATACAGAACCATAACGGAAACGGACAACACGGGCGTTCAGCTCATAGGCCAGTTCTACATCAATCCCGCCGCCGAGCCGTTCGTACCCGTAAAATACAAGCATACTCAGAAATGGGAGACTCTCGTTGTAGATCTTACTTCCGTAAGTGAAAAAGCGACCGTCGCCTCCAAGTGGAACAGCTCGAGCTACACCGGAGTATCGCAGATCCGTTTTGACCCGATGGAGTCCGACCGTGACGCGGAAGCGGCTCACAACGAAGAGGATACCGCGGTCGTGGCGGACGGCGACTGCATTGATATCGCCTGGATCGCTTTCTTTGAGAGCGAAGCCGACGCAAAGGCGTATGACGGAACGCAGAACACCCCCGCCGTTATACTTCTTCCCGAGGATCTTGCGGCGTACACTCCCGGCAACGCCATCAAATCCATTGAGCTGAGAGAAGAAGAGGTAAAGGCCGAGGATATCGGAAGCGGTGACGACGATCCCAATCCGCAGACATCCGACGCGTCAGTCGTTGCAGTAGCGACCTTAGCCTGCATAGCTCTTGCCGGCGTAGTCGTTGCCGCAAAGAAGACAAGAAAATAAAACAATAAAAAAAGATCCTGCAGGCTGATTCTCATAAGGATAATGAGAGTCAGCGGCGGGAGCTATATAAAAAGGCTCTGAACGGAGAAACTACGTTATTGATAGTTTCTCCGTTCTGCGTATTTATAACTTTTGTTGTTGCATATGAAGCGAAAGGATGTTTGATTCCTGTGTTGATTCAGGCGATAAATCAGCCTTTTTCTATGTTATTCCGCCGTTGTTTCCGGTATCTGCTCCACTTCGCACGCGATGGCGGGCAGCTCCGTATCCGAGCCGTTCTGCGTCTGCGCGTACCGCACGTCCTCCTCGGAATACGGTACAAGCGAGAAATAAGCGTTTTCAAAATCAAACCCGTAGTCGACCTCGTGCTTATCCGCTTTGTCGTAATCGGCTTTGAGCGCTGTCAGCTGTGCTTTCGTCACGATCATTATATAATAAGGAGTAGCCGTTTCCGCGTGATAACCGCTGTAAATCTTTAAACCGTTATATTCTCTGAAAGCGTATATGCGCGGATATGACGCTGCGGCGTAAGCGTTAAAAGCCGCTTCATACGCTCTTGCCGCATATACCGATGTGTCGCGCGCTGCGTCAAGGTCTTTATTTATCCGCTCCTTATCAAAAACGCCGTCGCGGTAGTATTTTGAGAGGAATTCCTCGCCCTGCTCCTCTATTATACTGTCCCTTATCCAGTTTTCAAACGCCGTTGTGTTTCCGTCTGCGCACTGATCTAACAGATGCAGCGCTCCGTAAATCGGGTACGTTCTGTTATGCTCGTCAAGGTATTCCTTACCCGTTTTCCCCTCGTAAACGAAATCCTCGAATTTTTCGGGTATATCTATATTGCGCTTCGCCGTCACCGCGAATATGTCGTCATCTTTCGCCGTTTGTAATCTGTTATACAGCTCTTTTGTAATTCTTATACCGTTCCATTCCGTAACCGTTTCCGTGTCTGACGGAAGGTACGCAGGCGCGGTATCGTCGCTCCAGATTATCCTGTCAAAG
>CACZOH010000229.1 GCA_902782785.1 uncultured Ruminococcus sp.
AGGTCAGAGAAAGAAGACTTCCGCGCGGCGCCTCACAGAGCTGCAAACCGCGCGGCGGCAGATCGGCGAGTTACCAGATGCCGTTTTTCGACCTTTATACAAAGGATCACGGGCTTATCGTCGCCGTCGGCTGGTCGGGACAGTGGCAGGCTTCGTTTTCACACCTTGACGGAGATATAATACAGATAAAGACGGGGCTTGAATATACCGCATTCAGGCTTCGCCCGGGCGAGCGCATACGCACGTCGTCCGTACTGCTCCTCGAGTATTACGGCGATCAGACGAAAGGGAGCAATCTTTTCCGCCGTCTCGTGAAAAACGAGCTTTGCCCGTACAAGCCGGAGCAGTATCCGTTTTCGCTTGAGGGAATGGGTATGACGACTGAAAAGCATCTTTATCACATTGAAAAATTCAGAGAACACGGCGTAAAAGCCGATTATTACTGGATAGACGCGGGCTGGTACGGCAAGGGAGGCGTTCCCGGCGCGGGCGACTGGTACAAGCAGGTCGGCAACTGGGAGGTTCGGAAGGACGAGCATCCGAACGGACTTGCCGACGTTGTGGACGCCGTTGAGAGCATGGGGATGAAGTTCCTTTTGTGGATGGAGCCGGAGCGCGTATATCCCGGAACGGACATAGCGGAGGCGCATCCCGAATGGCTTTATCCGACGGACGGATTTTACATCCTTCTGCGGCTCGATCTTGACGAGGTGCGCGAGTATCTGTTCGGTCTGATCTGCGGCTTGATCGACCGCCTTCACGTAAAATGCTTCCGCCAGGATTTCAATATGGAGCCCCTGCAGTCGTGGCGCACGACCGATGAAATGTACCGCGGAGGCATGAACGAGATAAAATACGTGATGAACCTGTACCGCCTCTGGGATGATCTGCGCGCAAAATACCCCGATCTGATAATAGACAACTGCGCCTCGGGCGGACGCAGGATAGACGCGGAAACGCTGACGCGTTCCATACCTATCTGGCGCACGGACGCGTTCTGCGAGCCGGATTGCGACCCGGACGCGATACAGACGCAGGCGTTCGGCTTCAACCGTTTTATCCCGTGCGCGGGCGGCGTCTGCAAAAAAGCGGGCGATACCTATACCGAGAGGAGCGCGTACGCTCCGGCGTACGTCGGAAGCTGGTGGTGGACGGACCGTCCGGAGCCCTCAAAGGAGCAGTTTGAATGGATGGCGCGTATGTGTGATGAATACCGCCTGCTGCGTCCGTATTTCTCCTGCGACTTTTATCCGCTTGAAAACTGCGGCTGGTCGTACGGTCACGGCGGCTGGGCGGCTTACCGCTACGACCGCCCCGAGGAAAACGACGGAGTCGTTCTCGTCTTCCGAAGAGCCGGCTCGTCCTGCGTCGCCTCGTCTTACCCCCTTACGGGACTCGACCCTGACGGCGTTTACACGGTCACGGATAAAGACACGAACGAAACGCGGCAAATACCGGGCAAAACGCTTATCACGGAGGGCTTAAGCGTCAATATTCCGAACAGACACGAAAGCAAGGTTTTGTTATATAAACTGAAAAAATAAAATAACAGCCGCCGGGCGCTTTCAAAAGCATTCCGGCGGCTGCGATTTTTTTATCCTATTCTTTCTCCGAGCTCAAACCCGTCGTCCGTCTCGGTTATCCTATACAGCCTCGGGCGCTCGTTCGGCGGGACGTTCGGACTGTGGAGTATAAGGTAAAGCCCGCCGTCAAAGCCGTCGAATATCATTCCGTGGCCGCCGTCCTCGTCGTATATGAATTTATCCGCGTGGCGCCACGGTCCTCTTATGCTTCCGCTGTCGCTCGTGGCGAGAGCCTCGACGTACCAGTACTGCGGACCGGCGTGAAAACCGGACCACAGCAAATACAGCTTTCCGTTTTTGCCGCGGCGGAAAAACGGGCCGTCCGTAACGTAATTCCGGCTTGTCGGGTCTATCAGAGAATACGACCATTCGGCGTCGCCCGCGCGGATTATCGTCTCGGGTTTACCCGCGGGAGCGGACAGATCGGGCGTAAGCGGCATTATTTCGACGGTGCCGTCGCCTATCTGCGTCCATTCGTGACAGAACGCCGTCCAGGGCGTCCCGTCGTCGTCCACGTAAAACGTCGCGTCAAGACATACCCAGCCCTCCGGCGTCAGAGGACCGTCCGTAAACGGCAGAAAAGGCCCTTCGGGACTGTTCCCCTTCAGTATCTGCGAGCATCGAAGATGCGTTTCGCTTCTGAAGCTGGCGAACATATAATACGCGCCGCCGTATTTATATACCTCAGGCGCAAAAAAGTCGCGGTCGGACCAGAAGTCGTCCGGTCTCGTAAAGCATTCGTAAGGCTCGCTCCAGTTTATAAGGTCGGTCGACGTATATACGTCAAGCCCCG
This sequence comes from uncultured Ruminococcus sp., assembly GCA_902782785.1. Classification (GTDB taxonomy): domain Bacteria; phylum Bacillota; class Clostridia; order Oscillospirales; family CAG-272; genus UBA1248. The sequence continues at coordinate 2,377 of CACZOH010000229.1, forward strand.
TCCACGGGACGGTCTTGCATTTTTCCCCTCTTCTTGTGCCGTATAAATAATAAACCCCGTCCTCGGCGTAAACGAAAGGATCTCTTAAATGGATATCGCAAAGCTTCACCGTTTTTCTCCGTTTCCGTATGATTTTTTACGATCGTATATTATACCGTTTTCCGCGCTTTTTCAAGTGCTTTTTTGTAAATAACGGAAGCTGCCGGACGGGATTTTGAGCCAAAGAAAATAATTACGTCAAAAGCCTTGATTTTTTCGGACTTTTGTGTTATGATAAATCAAAATAAAACGGAGGAACATTATGAAAAGATTACTTGTACTCTTGCTTGCGCTTCTGACGCTTGCGGTATTTACCGCCTGCTCGGAAACCCTGACCCCCGTTTCGACGACAACAGCCGGACAAACGGAACCGCCCGAAGAGACCGTAAAAGACGTGCTGTCCTTTTTAAACAAGGACGAGATCTATTTTGACGTTCATCTTTCGGACGGCATATTCGACAAAACCTCGATCAAGGTCGGCGATCAGACCCTCACCTCGTCGGGAAAAGCAAAATACACCGGAAGCGAGGAAATAGTATTTGAAGGCAAAAGCGATCTTGACAAGGAGATATATCTCGTCATCATCTCGGTAAAAGCCGGCGAAAAAGCGATGAGCGACTATTCCGTCACGGAAGCGTCAGACTTTCCGGAAATGATATCGAAAAGGATCCCCATCCACAAGACGAACAAAGAAAAGATCCTCGTTATCGTGACGGATACAAAGGACGGATACGATCACAGCTTCGATTCTTCTCTGTCGGATATAATAAAAGCGGTGCTTGCCGACTGAGCCGCGTTAAAACCGAAAAACGGACCGGCGGTTGATCGACCATGCATCGACCGCCGGCGCATTCTTTAACGGCGTATCCGCCGGAATATCAAAAGGCAGAAAAAAATGAAAATATATATAGTACGCCACGGAGAGACGGCGCTTAACGCAAAAAGCGTCATGCAGGGACGTCTTGACGAGCCGCTGAACGAAAGCGGCCGCGAGCTTGCCGTTATCACCGGGCAGAATATGAAAAACGTCCGTTTTGACGTCTGCATTTCAAGTCCGCTCAAAAGAGCGGAGGAGACGGCGAAAATAATACTTAAGGAGAGCGGAAACGACATACCGGTAATATTTGACGACCGCATAACCGAAATAGATTTCGGCGAGCTTGAAGGAAAAAGGCTCTCCGAAATGGGAGAGCAGGGTTATCTGTTTTATTCCGATCCTCTGAAATTCGACGGCTTTCCGCACGGCGAAAACGTGTATGACGTCCGTAAAAGGACCGGAGAGTTCCTTGAAGAGCTCATATCGAAAAACGACGGCAAAACTTATCTTGTAAGCACGCACGGCTGCGCGATGAGAGCGATGGTGAACGGGCTTTTTGACGATCCGTCGGATTTCTGGCGCGGTCACGCTCCGTATAACTGCTCCTTTACTATAATCGAGTGCGACGGCGGCGCGCCGCGCATAACGGCGCTTGACCGGGTGTTCTACGACAAAGAGCTTATAGTGGACCGCTTCAAAACGTTCACTTAAAGTGGTCTTTCCTGTCGTTTTGCTCCGTTACGAGCCCTTTCAGAAATGGCTTCATCAGCTCCTCCGTCTGCAGTCCGTACCTTTCCGCAAGGAACGAAATGATGTCGTACGGTATCTGCACGCTGTTCTTTTCGCTGCAGCTGCCTGCCATCCTGCCGATGCCGAACGCCTCGATCCTGACCTCGACCGGGTCGAGGTCACGGCTCCAGAACATATACATTTTTTTCTTCCGCTTCTTTGTCAGATAATTTGAGAGAAGCGCGACGGCGGTGCTGACGCCGAAGCCGAGCAGGATCGCCATGGGGATCGCGACGGCGGGCGACAAATACGTCTGTACGCGGTATATATCGGGCCATCCCCCGTTTTCCTCTCCTATCAGCGCCACCTCGATATAATAAACGACGATATAAACGGACAGAGGAATTATTCCGAGAAGACGGTCCTTCCACGTAAACAGATGACCGCTCTCCGTCTGGAAAAACGAAACGAGTATAAGCACGGGACAGAAAACGTGCGTAACTATGTTGGAGCCGCCGAAAGCGTCCTCGGGCGACGCCCAGCTTATAAACATAAACACAAAGATCATCACGTAGGCGATGGACGTCGCCGCCGTATAATGCAGAAGCGCCGCCCATTTAGGCAGGATGAAACGCTTTTTTCTTATCCCCTCGACGGTGAAGGGGAAAACGAACGCCATCGCGAGCGCGGCGAGAGTATTTGAGATCATAGTGAAATATATGAAAGAGAAAAAGCCGTTCTCGTTGAAATTCGTTATAGACCTGTTCACGCCCGAGATCACGCCGTAAAAGGCGAGCGAAAGCGTAAGTATACAGCAGAGAAGCGCCGTTACGCTTCTTTTTTTTGACAGTACCGTCAGATATTCCCGGCCGTGCATCGTATCCTCCCGTCCGACAAAAGCATTTGTTGTTTCATTTTACCATAAACGTTTGACAAAGTCAATACAGATCGCGGATTTTGCCGTCTTGAATAATTCACCGCCCGCCCACTTGACAAAACCGCGCGTATATGTTATAATCTCATACGGAAATACCGGAAAGGAATGGTAAAGTAATATGAAGAAAAAAACAGAATGGAACGCATACGGCTGGACCGTGATCCAGGAGTCCGACCCGGAAAAGCATATTCTTGAGATCGCCTGCCTTACCGAAAACGGCAAGGTCGTGCAGGTGAGAAGACGCCACAACGACGGCGAGGAGGAAAAGCTCACGGGCAAGCTGGACGAAACGTATTCTCTGCCGATGGATTTTGAAGAGTTCAAAAAGGCTGTTTCCAAAGGCTGGCTCACGCTCAAATGATTACAATGCCGTAAAAGCGGAACATAACGGATCCCGGAAAAGATCCGTTTTTTCTTTGTTCCGGGCAAAATAACAGGTTGACAGTTTTACATATATGTGGTATAATTTCATCAAACGGAACAAAAGGAGGAAAAAAGGATGAAAATAACAAAGATCAAAGCCGATAAAAACAGTATAATCATATACGCGGACTGCGACGGAAAAGCGACGGTAAGAGAATCGTCTCCCGCCGTGCAGGGCGGCATGACTTATTCGTTTTCCGGGTATGAATTCAAGGACGGACAAGCGGTCCTGCCGAGATTCAGCGGGGAACACGACGCGCTTTACTCGCGTTTCACGGTCTATCTGGGCACGGAGCGAGTCGAAGGGCAGCGCTACGTTTCCGAGATAAGCCCCGACTGCGCGGAAAACGATTCGCCGTATCCCGCGCATAAATACATAAAGGCGATAAACGCCTCGCCCGGAATGCAGAAAAAGATGTTCAACGTAGAGCAGGGACGCCCCGACGTGAGCCTGCCGGGACTTATGACGCTCATACCGGACGACGATACCCTGGAATTTGAGCGCGAGGGCAAAAAGTATTATTTCAGGGGAGCGCCCGTGCGTCAGCTTGACGAATATATGAAAGCATACGGTCATTCCACCTTCATTCTCCTCAATTCCTCCAAGGGCTTCGGCAACCGCGGCGAGATGGCTCTGCTCGATATGTGTCTGCACCCGAAATACGATGAGGAAAACCCGAACGCCCTGATAAGCGCGTTCAATATGCGCTCGGAGGACGGCGTTGCGATATACGCCGCGTTCGTTGAATTCCTCGTCAGCCGCTATACGCGCTCCGACGGAAAATACGGCAGAGCCGCGGGCGCGATCATAGGCAACGAAATAGACCAGCAGGGCATATGGGGCAACGCGGGCGATATGACGTGCGCGGAATATATATCCGAGTATTCGGCCGCAATGAGGCTCGCCTGGCAGATAGGCAGAAAATACTGCAGTCATTTCAGAGTTTATATCTCGCTTACGAACAACTGGAGCATAGCGACGCCCGGAAGTCCTCTGCGTTTTTACACCGCAAAGGAGTGTATCGAGCAGCTTGCGAAACAGACCGCGGAGCAGGGCGACTTTGACTGGCACGTCGCGTATCATCCGTATCCGGAAAATCTTTTCTGGCCGGATTTCTGGCACGACAGAGCCGCGTTTTTCTCCGTCAACACGCCGCATATCTCCTTCCGCAATATGGAGGTGCTTGAAGCGTTTCTGTCGCAGAAGCGGTTTTTGTACAACGGCGAGCCGCGCCGCATAGTTTTCAGCGAGCAGGGCTTCAACTCCATGAACGGACCGCTCGAGCGTCATTCGGAGCTTGACGGCGAGGCGGGCGTAGTGCTCGCTTATATGAAAGCGAGGAATATGAAGACCGTGGATATGTTCACGCACCACAGCAGCGTGGACAACCCGGGCGAATTCGGTCTCAATCTCGGACTTATCCGCCACAACGGCGAGCCGAAGCCCGATTACTACGCTTTTATGGCGATGGATACGGAAAAGGAAAGCGAATACGTTGCAAAAGCGAGGGCGCGCATAGGAGAGGATCTGTTCGATTATCTGCTTCATCCCGAGATAACGGACGTTCCGAAGGATGAAAACGACAGCCTGACGAACAGCATACTTACAAACACGAACTGACAGAAAGATAAAAGCGCACGGGGCTTGCCGTGTACGGCAAGCCCCGTGCGCTTCCGTTTTGCCGCGCGGTCCTCCGGATATATATCCGCATCCCGCCGCCCGCCGCGCGCGTTCAAAAACCTTTAACTATTATTCGAAATGTACTTAATAAAGATATGATATTATAAAAACGAACGATAAACGCCGGGAGGGAAAAATGGGTATTCCGTCAAAAACAAAGATAATATCGCTTTTGCTTAAAATAACCGTCGCCGTCGCCGCGGCGGTCGGCGTGATATTGAGCGCGTACGCGGCAAGAGACACGTTCATGGGCGGGAACAGGGTGTTCATGTTTTTCACGATACAGTCAAACATAGCGATAGCCCTGATCGCGGTCGTCGGCGCGGCGCTGCTTTTTGTCAAAAAACCGCCCTTGTCGGGCGTCTGGCCCGTTATCGTGTTCGTCGGCACGGTCTCGATAACGCTGACGGGCGCGGTGTTTTGCTTTATCCTGGCGCCGACTCTCGGCGAATTTGCGTGGAAGCCGCAGAACGTACTGACGCACGTCGTCGTGCCGGTTTCCGCGATCGCGGACTTTTTCGTGTGCGGCGTCTTTTACGGGATAAAGAAGAAAAGCGTGATATTCGTGATACTGCCGCCCGGCGCGTACGCTCTGTACGCCGGTATCGGCTACGCGGCGGGATGGGAATTTGCAGAGGGGATCAACTACCCGTATTTCTTCCTTAACTGGGGCAGTCCCGCGGGCGCTTTCGGTTTTTCGCGCGAGTCGCCTTTTATGGGCTGCGTATGGTGGATACTCCTTCTGCTCCTGTTCCTTATCGGCGTCGGCTTCGGTTATCTTGCGATCCTTGACGGAATAAAAAAGAGAAAAAACGCGGCGAAAGAAAAGCAGTAAAACGTCCGTGATTTTGTGAGGGTATGATTATGAAAAAGCTATTGATCACCGTACTTGTTTTGTCCTTTGCCCTGACCGTATCCGCATCCGCGAAAAAGTCGGAATACGGGCTTCAATATACGCCGGGCGTTGAGATAGACGGCGTTATGAGCGACGGCGAATGGGACGGCGCGGTAAAGATATCGCTCGACCGGGAAAACACGGGTATGTGGGCGAATTTCTATGACGAAAACAGCCGCCTGCCGCTTTACGCGTACTTTTTATACGGCGACGAAGGGATATACGTCGCGGCCGATATATACGACAACGACGTAGATACGGAAAATATGCACGACTGCTTTGAGGTAGCGTTCAATCCGGACGGGCTTATACCGGACGGCGACAGTCTGGAGGGGCTTTTCTTCACGTTCTGGCTTGACGGCGACAAAATAGTCATGAAGCGTCACAACAGATTTGACGGCGACCAGACGGGAGAATACGAGGACGGCGCGGTCTGCAGATATAAAACGACGGATCACGGCTACACGGTGGAAGCGCTCATAAAATGGGAGTGGCTCGCTCTGTCCGACCGCCCCGTATACAACAGAAAAACAAAGGAATACAAGACGGGCGTGCTCGACAAATTCGATCATGACGCCGACGGAGCGTACGTTAACGCAATAGTCTGCTATCTCAACGGAAACGGAGAGGACGACGCGCCGTACAGATGCGTTTACAGGACGGTCACGGAGCCGTCGCGCGCCGGCAATTTCTCTACCGCGACGTACGATATAAAATTCACGTTTGAAGATAAACCGGAGCAGACGACCGCGGCGGAGACCGAAACCGTGACGGAGACGGAGACCGGAGCCGTGACGGAGGAGCAGACAAAGCTTGAAACGGAGAAAATAACGGAGACGGATACGGCAAGCGAGACGAGGGCGAAGAGAAGGAAAGCGGCTCTGGCGGTCGCGGTCATAATATTTCTGATCGTTGCCGCGGTTACCGTCGTCACCGTGACGGTGCTGAAAAAGCGCAGACAGGAGAAGGTATGAAAAAAGAGCTCGACTTAAAAGAACTGGCAAAAGAAGCGTTTGAGGAATGCTGTTCCGAAAAAACGACGGTGCGGTACGGCGTAAAGCGCGGGCGTCCGTTCTGGAACACGGAGTCAACGCAGTTTATGTACGTTCCGGCGTTCCATTTCACGGCCGTGCGCGGCTGTCACCGCTACCGCTACGACGCGGAGGATGAAAACGGCGTTGTCCGTTCGTTTGAGGCAAGCGACTGCTGCGCTCTTCTGACGCCGATATGGGCAGAGCTGCCCGAGGGCGTCGTAAAACTGAAGGTCACGGCGCTCAACCCGGACGGAAGCGATTACGCTTTGGTCGGCGCGCGCACGTTTTTCCGGCTTTCGCCGTTCCCGGGGGAAACGCCGCCGGCGGTACGCCCGTATAAGGAGAGCGCCGTAAAAGCGTACAGATACGCTATGTCGGCGGGATTTATAAGATACTGGCTCGAGCACAAAAAGCCGGATCCGTATTACGACCTGAACACGTACCCGAGCAAAATGATAAGCGCGCTCGTCTGCGCGATGATAACGTACGCGGATATCTGCCCCGAGGACGCGGGCGACGCGATGAAGGTCGCCGTCGCCGCCGCTGATTATCTGATCGGCATAACGCCGCGCGGAGACGATCCGATGGCTGACGTTCCGCCGACGTATAATCTCGATTTCTGCCCGGACCCCGAAAAATACGGCGTCATAACGCCGAACTGGCACGCCGCGGAGGCGCATAACGGCACGGTGATGATGATTTATCCCGCGAGAGCCGGTCTTATGTATCTTATGCTTGAAAAGGCGACGGGGGACAAAAAATATCTCGACGAGGCGGTGAAGATAGGAAAATATTATTTGAAGACCGCCGAGCCGAACGGCAGCTGGTATCTCGTCCGCTCGTCAAAAACGGGAGAGCCGCTTACGGAAAACTACGTGGCGCCGATAGAGGTCGTCGTGCCGTTCTTATCGGGACTTTACGCGCGTACCGGCGACGAATGCTGGAGGAAGCTTTGCGAGGGCGCGGTGAAATACGTCTTTGAAACTCAGCTTTCAAGCTATAACTGGGAGGGACAGTTCGAGGACAGCCCGCTTTCGACCAATTACGTAAATCTGACGCATTACGCGCCCGTCGCTTTGGCGGTTTATCTCGCCGAAAACAAAAAGGACGAAAGCTCGCTCGAAACGGCGAAGGAGCTTATGAGGTTTGCGGAGGATCAGTTCGTCGTATGGCGCCGCCCATACCCGTGGCGTCACGCCGCGCCCGACGGCAAAACGCCGTACGACACGTCGCTCTGGCATACGCCCGCCGCGCTTGAGCAGTACGGATGGTACGTGCCGATAGACGCGTCAACGTCGGACCTTGCGCTCGGATTCCTCGCGCTTTATAAAGCGGGGTGCGGCGATCTGTATCTCGCAAAGGCGAGGGCTCTCACGGATCAGCTCACGCGCGTGCAGAAGCCCGACGGAAAGATCCCGACGCACTGGATGAACACGCCCGACGCGGAGGCGAATTTCTGGTTCAACTGTATGTTTGAAAGCTGCAGGACACTTTCGATAATGGCGGATTACGAATAAACAAAAAGCAGGAGGGATGCTTGCGGCAGAGCAGGTGACCCTCCTGTTTTTTTGTTGAACGCGGTTTTGCCGTTTTTATTTTTCAAATCTGAATATCACCGCGGAAAGAGGCGCAAGGTCGACGGCGACGCTGTTATCGCAGCCGTCGCAGGGGATGCTCTCGCTTACCGCGGCGGGGCGGCCTGACGGGTAGGAGGCGAACGCCTCGACGTATTTTCCCGCCTCCGGCACGCCGAAACGGTAGTTGTTATGCGCCGACGCGGAGAAATTGAACGCGCAGACGAGGTATTTCCCGTCTCCCGAAAACCGCATGAAGACCGCGGTGTTGTGATCGGCGTCGTCCGCCTTTATCCATTTGAAGCCATCCCACGAAAGATCTCTTTCCCAAAGCTCGGGAGACGACAGATAAAAGTGATTGAGCGCCGCCGTGTAATTCTGCAGATCCCTGTGCTTTTCAAAATCCGTCATGAACCATTCAAGCGAGGCGTTGTTGTTCCACTCGCTGAACTGACCGTATTCAGCGCCCATGAAAAGGAGCTTTTTGCCGGGATGACACATCATATAGGCGAGAAAACAGCGTATACTGTCGAATTTCTGATCGTAGCCGCCGAACATCTTGTTTATAAGCGAGCCCTTGCCGTGCACCACCTCGTCGTGCGATATTGAGAGGATATAATTTTCGGAGAACGCGTACATCAGGGAGAAGGTAATACAGTTATGCTCGTATTTTCTGTAAACGGGGTCTGTCCTTACGTATCTGAGCATATCGTTCATCCAGCCCATGTTCCACTTGAAATTGAAGCCGAGACCGCCCGCGTAAACGGGCTTTGTGAGCATCGGCCAGTCCGACGATTCCTCCGCTATCATAAACACGTCGGAGTGCTGTCGGAAGATTTCCGTATTCAGCTTTTTGAAAAAAGCTATCGCCTCGTAGTTTTTGTTCGAGCCGTCGTAAGCGGGCGTCCATTCGCCCGGCGCTCTGTCAAAATCGAGATAGAGCATGGCGGCGACGGCGTCCACGCGCAGACCGTCTATATGGTATTCGTTAAGCCAGTACAGCGCGTTTGACACGAGGAAGCACTGCACCTCCTCGCGCCCGACGTCGAAGAAGCGCGTGCCCCACACCTTGTGCTCTTTTCTGTCGTTTCCCTGATATTCGTAGCACATGCCGCCGTCAAAATCGGC
>CACZOH010000230.1 GCA_902782785.1 uncultured Ruminococcus sp.
ATATCTCACCCGCAGGTCGCAATGCTCGCAAGGCGCATAAACGGAAAGTACATCCTGCCGTCCTGCGATCATCTTGACAAACGGGTCGAAGAGATAAACAACGGCGCGTTCAGCGATCTTATTGCAGATCTGATGAAAAAGCCCGTTGAAGAATTAAAAGAGCTTTACAACAAGCGCGAGATAGAGAAATAAGGGAGGAATTTGATATGTATCCGGAAAAATTCAAAGCCGCCCTTAACGCGGTCGCGGAAAAAAGAGAAGAGAACACGGCGTACGAGCCGAAGCGGATGACCGCCGACGAAAAGGACGCGCTTTTGAAAAAATATCACCCCGATTACAGAGGCGATAAATTCGAGACGCTGAAGATCGGCGCGAACAGGGGCGAAAAGGTGCCCACGGAGCTTGCCGCGATGCTCCAGGCGCACAGCAGGATAGCGGGCAAAAAAATCCCGCTTGACACACCCGATTACGACGTCGACGTGCTTATAATAGGAGGCGGCGGCGCGGGCGCGTCCGCGGCGATAGAGGCGGACAGGGCGGGAGCCTCCGTGCTCGTCGTGACGAAGCTTCGTATGGGCGACGCCAACACGATGATGGCGGAAGGCGGCATACAGGCGGCGGATAAGCCGAACGATTCTCCGGCGATCCACTTCATCGACGCTTACGGCGGCGGACATTTCGCCGCTAAGCGCGAGCTTTTGTCAAAGCTCGTATGCGAGGCGCCCGAGGCGATAAAGTGGCTTTCCGAACTCGGCGTCGAGTTCGACAAGGCACCCGACGGCACGATGATAACGACGCACGGCGGCGGCACGTCCCGTAAGCGTATGCACGCGGCAAAGGACTATTCCGGCGCGGAGATAATGAGAACGCTGCGCGACGAGGTGCTTAACCGCGGCATCACCGTCGTTGACTTCACCGCGGCGGTCGAGCTTTTACTTGACAATAACGGCGCGGCGGCGGGCGCGGTCTTAATGAACATGGAAACGAAAGAGCTGCTTGTCGCTCGCGCAAAGACCGTCATTTTGGCGACGGGCGGCGCGGGCAGGATGCACTACCAGGGCTTCCCGACCTCAAACCACTACGGCGCGACGGCGGACGGGCTTGTCCTCGCGTACAGAGCCGGCGCAAAGCTCTTATACGCCGACACCCTGCAGTATCACCCGACGGGCGCGGCGTTCCCGGAGCAGATCTTAGGTGCGCTCGTGACGGAAAAGGTACGCTCCCTCGGCGCAAAGCTTGTCAATAAAAACGGCGACGTCTTCGTACACCCGCTTGAAACGCGCGACGTCTGCGCCGCCTCGATAATCCGCGAATGCGACGACAGAGGCTTGGGCGTTGACACGGGTTCGGGCTCGGGCGTATGGCTCGACACGCCGATGATAGAAAAGATCGGCGGGGCGGGCACGATAGAAAAGCGAATACCCGCCATGATGCGTATGTTCGGCAAGTACGGGATCGACATCAGAGTTGAGCCGATACTCGTCTATCCGACGCTGCATTATCAGAACGGCGGCGTTGACATAACCGCGGACACTATGACGGGGGTAGAAAACCTGTTCGCCGCGGGCGAGGTCGTCGGCGGCATACACGGCAGGAACAGACTTATGGGGAACTCCCTGCTCGACATAATCGTATTCGGCAGAAACGCGGGCAGAAACGCGGCGGCAAAGGCGTCCTCGGTCAGACAGGGCAGGTTGACGCTGTCTCACGTCGCCGCGTTTGAAAAACAGGCGGCTGACGCGGGAATAGAGACGGAGCTCGTCTCGCCGAAGCTTTTGCCCGATTACACAAGAAAGGTCAGAGTAAAATAAAATGAGCTTGTTCGGCGGCGTTCTCTCTGTAAAGGGAGTTGCGTTTCTTATATTTTCAATACTTTTGGTATCGGTTCTTGGTTACGCCCTCGGCAGGATAAAAATAAAGGGCGTGTCTCTCGGAACGGCGGGCGTGTTTATCGTCGCGCTCGTTTACGGCGTCGTGTTTTATCCGCTTTTGAGCTCGGAGCTTTTCGTCCGCGTTGGCGAAAACGGCGAGACGTACGTTTCCTCCGCGCTCAAGGTCGTGGAAAACCTCGGACTCATACTTTTCGTGACCTCGGTCGGCTTCATAGCGGGACCTAATTTCTTTTCAAACTTCAAAAAGAATTTCAAATCGTACGTGCTGATAGCCCTCGTCATCATAATCTCGGGCGGACTTACGTGCGCCGCGTGCATAGCGATAGGGCAGAACTTCACGGAGCTGAACAATAAGGAATTCACCGCAATGCTCGTCGGACTGCTTTCCGGCTCGCTTACGAGCACGCCCGCGTTCTCCGCGGCGAAGGCGACGGCGGCGAACGTCTCGCCGGAGCTTGAGAACTTTATCTCCGTGGGTCACGGCATAGCGTATCTGTTCGGCGTCGTCGGCGTCGTGCTGTTCGTACAGCTTATGCCGAAGCTCCTGAAGGCTGATATGAACGTCGAGCGTTCTTATCTCAAAGCGGCGGAAAAAGAGGACAAAAATAAAAAGCCTTATGATAAAAAGCTGTTTGAGTTTGATGAATTCGGATTTTTCCCGTTCTGCGTCGCGGCGGCGCTCGGCGTGTTTGTCGGCTCGATAAAGGGCTTCAACTTCTCGCTTACCACAACGGGCGGATGTCTGCTCGTTTCGCTCATATTCGGTCACTTCGGCCGTTTCGGCAGGATCTCCGTTATGCCGAAGGAGCACGTGCTCAAAACGTTCCGCGAATTCGGACTTCTTCTGTTCCTCGTCGGCGCGGGCATCGCGGGCGGCGCGAGCTTTGTAAAATATTTCAACGGTATTTATTTCGTATACGGCGTCATAATGACGGTGGTGCCGATGATAATCGGCTTCATATTCGCTAAATTCGCGCTGAAGCTGAAGCTTTTGAACAATCTCGGCTCGATCACAGGCGGCATGACGTCAACGCCCGCGCTCGGCGCGCTCATAGGCTCGTCCGGTACGGAGGACGTCGCGGCATCGTACGCGGCGACGTACCCGGTCGCGCTTGTCTCCGTCGTCATAGTCTCCGAGGTGCTGATACTGATTTTCGGTCAGTAAAGCCGAAAAGATCCGGCGCCCGTCCGTCCCTTTTAAAACGGAGCGGAGAAGACGAACGGGATCCATACAAACGGAATAAGACGAAAAAAAGAGCCTCGCGGCTCTTTTTTGTATTTTTATTTTATGACCGTGGTTTTTGCCCATTCGATGAATTTGGGCATATATTTATTTGCGTTCTCCGATCCTGTGGTGAACCACACCGCGTGTACGGTATTGTTTTTTTCAAACATAAACACGGCGTCAAACAGCTGATATCCGTCGTTTTCCTCGGTACACGTGAAGTACGTCAGCCCATCTCTGTTATATCGCTTAACGTCATTTAAATCAAATTCCGTTTTGTAATAATTCTCCAGATCGTCGACCGTTTTTATTCCCGTCGGGTCCGCGAGAAACAACTCGCATATAACGCTGCTGCTTGATATATACAAATAATAATTATTAAGAAAATAGTCGGTTTCCGTCTGTTCTTCCGCCCTGAATTTGTTCGTCAGCGTTATGCTCGCGTCGGCGATTTTGAACGTCTGCGGACGCTCTCTGTTTATAAGTCCCGTCAGCACGGCGCCTCCTATCATGAAGACGACCATCGACACGGCGACGATGATCGGCACGATCACAAGCGCCTTCGGGCGTTTTTTCTTGCTTTCCGCGCGGAAGGCTTTTGCCTCCTCGCCGTCGTTGTTGTCAAATCTGAACGGATTTCCCATCATGGGGCTGTAAACGTTATGCCCCGAAAGAGAAACAGGCTCGGACGAGGCGGGCAGCTTATACATATCAACACAGAAATTTTTGCTAAGCTCGTCCGCTATTGCGTATAAGGCGCATTCGTCCTCCGTTATATAAAACGTCTTTTCCTCTCCGCTTGCAAGCGTGCCAAGCAGACGGCAGCTCTGCCCGTTTATAACGCTGTCGCAGACCTCGCCGTCCGTTACGTAGAGCTTCACGCTCATAGCGCACGCAGTGAGCTTTTTCGTTCTTTTAACCTTAAGTTCTCTCATTTCATTTTCTCCGTATTTGTTTCAAAGCATTATATCATAAAACATATGATTTGTAAATACAAAATGCCGATTTTTCGGCAATAAAATTCGGAAATTTATAATTTACCGAAAATTAATAGAATATTTGTCCGTTTTCATCTCCCGCGTGGTACTGTATACATGAAAAACGTTTTTCAGACAGGAGAGCAAATTGAAAAAAATCAACGACGAGGCGTGCAAAAAAGCTCTGCTCAAAACAGCCGAAGGCGACGGCTCGGCTCTTTCCGATTTATACAATATGATGGGCAAGACCGTGCTTTTTATGGCTTATTCCGTCCTCGGAAACTATCAGGACGCGGAGGACGCGGTGCAGAACACTTTTTATGAAATACTTAAATGCGCGAAAAACTACTCGGGCGGCGACGCCCGGGCCTGGGTCGTGTCCGTCGCCAAAAG
>CACZOH010000231.1 GCA_902782785.1 uncultured Ruminococcus sp.
CGGGGTTCCCCGACGCGAACTTGAGAGCGTTGGGGGTTCGCGGCAGGTGGATGAGGCGAACGAAATCTCTGCTTCCTCTTAACCTTCCCCTGTTGGGGAAGGGGGACCGCTTGCGGTGGATGAGGCGAACGATTTACATTGAAACTTCTTCAGTATGCTCCGCAGCCACCGTCTCGCCTGCGGGCTCGGTCAGGTCGCGGCTCTGACAGTCCACCGGACTGTCATTCACTACCGCGCCCCCGCTTCGCTCCCTCAGAGAGGGAGCCTTTTCTGTTGGGGGTTCGCGGCAGGTGGATGAGGCGAATATTTTATATTAAAACTTAAGAATTCAACTCCTTCCGTCTCGCCTGCAGGCTCGGTCAGGTCATATATTTTTTCAGCTTCAGAAGCGCGGATTTTTCCATCCGTGAGATCTGCGCCTGCGATACGCCGAGCTCCGCCGCGGCTTCCGTCTGCGTCTTCCCGTTGTAATACCTTATCGTCAGCAGTTTCGCCTCCTTCGGTGTACAGCGCTTAACAGCCTCGTAAAGCGCTATTTTGTCTATCCAGAGCTCCCCGTCGTCGTCCGCTATGCGCTCCGACAAAAGAAGCTCGTCACCATCCTGACTGCAGACGGGCTCGTACAGCGAGATCGGGTCTGATATAGCGTCAAGCGCCTCCGCGACCTTCGCGGGCTCGCACCCCATCGCCTTTGCTATCGTTTTTATATCCGGCTCCTCTCCCGCGGTCTTTGAAAGCTCCTCGCGCACGGACAGCGCGCGGTACGCCGTGTCCTTCACGCTCCGCCCGACCTTAAGGGCGCAGCTCTCCCGCATATACCGTCTGATTTCACCGACTATCATCGGCACGGATGTATAAGTGTGAAATAAATTTATCCATTGACATTTTAAATATTTTGTGGTACAATGGGAAAAACAATGAAATAAACGGGTGCTTATTATGAAATACGTTTCCACACGCGGCGGGATAGAGACGCTTTCTTCCGCCATGGCGATAAAAAAAGGAATAGCGGACAACGGCGGGCTTTACGTTCCCGACCATATACCGCTTCTGACGGACACGCTGTTTGAAAAGCTCGTTCCCATGAGCTACGCTGAGCGCGCGGCGGAGATCCTCTCGCTTTTTCTTGACGATTACGACAAGACCTCGCTTTTGTCCGACTGCTTAAGGGCGTACGAGAGCGGTGCGTTTACGGACGGAGCCGCGCCGACGGTCAGATTCGGCGAAAACAAATACGTTCTCGAGCTTTTCCACGGTCCGACGTGCGCGTTCAAGGATATGGCGCTGCAGATAATGCCGCGTCTGCTCTCTCGCGCTCTCAAAATGACGGGCGAGAAAAGAACGGCGTACATCCTCGTCGCCACCTCCGGCGACACGGGAAAAGCGGCGCTCGAGGGCTACCGCGACGTTGAGGGCGTGCGCATAAAGGTCTTTTATCCCGAGGACGGCGTAAGCGATATACAGAAGCTCCAGATGTCCACGCAGGAGGGCGGCAACGTCTCGGTCCAGGCGATCGAGGGCAATTTCGACGACGCACAGAACGGCGTGAAAAAGATATTCGCCGACGCGGAGCTGAACGCGGAGCTTCGCGGCAAGGGATATATACTGACGAGCGCAAACTCCATAAACTGGGGCAGACTCGCGCCGCAGATAGTATATTACATCTCCTCCTACGCCGATCTGTATAAGCAGGGCGAGATAAAGCTCGGTGAAAAGATAACCTTCTGCGTGCCCACGGGCAATTTCGGCAACATTTTCGCGGGATATCTCGCGTACCGCATGGGCTTGCCCGTAAAGCGGTTCATCTGCGCGTCGAATATGAACAACATCCTGACGGATTTTCTTGACACCGGCGTGTATGACAGAAACAGAGAGTTTTATCAGACCGTCTCCCCGTCTATGGATATACTGATATCGTCAAATCTCGAGCGGCTTTTATACTTCGTTTCCGGACCCCGGAAGACGGCGGAGTATATGAAACAGCTTTCCGAAACGGGCAGATACGGGATATCCGCAAATGAGCTCTCCGAAATACAAAGCGTTTTCACCGGCGGCTATACGGACGAGGAGGAAACTCTTTCGGAGATAAAGACCGTTTTCAAAGAGACGGGAAAGCTGATAGACACGCACACCGCCGTCGCGTACAGACAGGCGGAGAAATACGCGTATGAAACGGGCGAAAAGGTCGTTACCGTTTCCACGGCAAGCCCGTATAAATTCGCCGCGGACGTGCTGAAAGCCCTCGGCAAAAAGCAGAGCTTCACGCACGGCGCGCTTTCGCCGCTTTACGACCTTTCCTCGTACACGGGCACGGAGATCCCCGCCCCGCTTGCAAAGCTTGAGGGCAAGGCGATAAGATTTTCGGGCGCCGTGAACAAAGCGGATATGCCCGCGACGCTTCTTGACTGATATGGGCGGCGCGTACACGGCGACAGCCGTTTTATACGACGATTTCCGCGGCGAATCGCCGAATATGTGGGCGGCGTATCTTGACGAGCTTTTTGCAAAATACGCGGACAAAAAACCGGCGACGCTGATAGACCTCGCCTGCGGCACGGGCTCGGTCACGGCGGCGCTCTGCCGCGCGGGCTACGACGTTACGGGCGTCGATATTTCCGAGGAGATGCTCGCGCTGGCGCAGAAACGCGCGCCGGACGCGCTTCTGCTTCATCAGGATATGCGCTCGCTCGACCTTTACGGCAGTTACGGCGGCGCGATCTGCTGTCTTGACAGCGTGAATTATCTGCCGTGCCTTTCCGACTTCGGAAGGATGCTTTCGCGGCTTCACAATTTTCTCGACCCCGGCGCGCTTTTCATCTTCGACGTAAACACGGAAAAGCGTTTCCGCGAAAAATACGGCAAAAACGATTTTATTTTAGAGAGTAAAAACGGGCTTATCGCATGGTCGTGCGACTATAAGCCGCGGCTTAAAAAATGCGATTTTTATCTGTCCTGCTTCATACCGGACGGCGGCGGAAAATATATCAGACGCGACGAGGAGCAGACGGAATATTTATATACGGACAAAGAGATAAGGTCGCTCGCGGACGAAACGGGTTATGACGTCGTCGCCTCGCTTGACCGCATATCCTTTCAGCCCGCAAACGAAAACAGCGAAAAGGTGCATTATATATTTAAACGGAAATGAGCAGGATCATAAGAGCAATGACACGCGACGGCTCGGCCGTCGCCATGATAACGGACACGACCGGCATAGTAAACAAAGCGATAGAATTTCACAAGACCTCGCCCACGGCGACGGCGGCGCTCGGAAGAACGCTCACAGCCGCGTCGCTTATGGGCTCGCGCCTGAAAAACAAAGACGACAGCCTGACGCTCTCGTTTAAGGGCGACGGTCCCGCGGGGCTCATAATGGCGGTGTCAGACTATTACGGGAACGTAAAGGGGTATATAGAAAATCCCGCGGTCGATCTGCCGCTCAAACCGAACGGCAAGCTTGACGTTGCGGGAGCCGTCGGCGGCGGATTCATGAGCGTCGTGCGCGACGTGGGGCTGAAGGAGCCGATGACGGGCATTTCGGAGATCGTCTCGGGCGAGATCGCGGAGGACGTCGCGTCCTATTACGTCAACAGCGAACAGACACCGACGCTTCTGTCGCTCGGCGTTCTCGTCGGGCGCGATCTGAAATGTGCGGGCGCGGGCGGCGTGTTCGTTCAGCTTCTGCCGCACGCGGACGAGGAGATAATAGGCAAGCTGGAGCAGAACGTTGTGAAAATAACGGGGCTTTCCTCGCTTATCGCGTCCGGATGTACGTGCGAACAGCTTATGGGTTACGTGCTTGACGGCATAGAATACGATCTGTTTGACGAAATAGAGACGGACTACGTATGCGACTGCAGCCGAGAGCGTATGCTCCGCGCCGTAAAGTCTCTCGGAGCGGAGGAATTGAAAAAGATATTCAGCGAACAGGACAGTATAGAGATATGCTGCCGCTTCTGCAATAAAAAATTCAGTTTCGGAAAAGAAATAACGGAGTAGGATATGGAAGAAACTTATACAATACCGCTTTCGTCCATTATAGACGAATTTCAGCTTGAAACGATATTCGCACCGGACAATCTTGCGGATATAAAGATCGGAAGAAGCGACGTGAACCGTCCCGGACTCAAGCTCTCGGGCTTCGGCAAGCTGTTCGAGCACGACAGGATGCAGATAATAGGCAGGGTCGAGTATGAGTATTTATGCTCGCTTGAGCCGGAAAAGCGGCTTGAGAGCTTTCTGAGCCTTGTCACGGAGCATCCCGTGTGCATAGTTTTCACGACGGAGCTGCCGATATCCGAGGAGCAGAAGGAAGCCTGCCGGAAGAATAACGTGCCGCTTCTGCGCACGAAAATGCTGACGTCCGCGTTTATGGCGGCGGTCATAGCGCACCTGAACGTCGCGCTCGCTCCGCGCGTGACGCGCCACGGCGTCCTCGTCGAGGTGTACGGCGAAGGCATACTTATGCTCGGCGACAGCGGCGTAGGCAAGAGCGAAACGGCGATAGAGCTCGTCAAGCGCGGGCACAGACTCATAGCGGACGACGCGGTGGAGATAAAGCGCGTTTCCGCAACGACGCTCGTCGGCACTGCGCCGGAGATAATCCGACATTACGTGGAGCTTCGCGGTATAGGGATAGTTGACGTCCGCCGCCTGTTCGGTATGGGCGCCGTAAAGATCACGGAGAAGATCGACCTTGTGATAGAGCTTGAACAATGGGTGCAGGGCAAAATGTACGACCGCTTCGGGCTTGAATCGGAGTATACGGAGATATTGGGCATAAACGTGCCGTCCATCACGATCCCCGTCCGTCCCGGCAGAAACTTAGCCATAATCATTGAGATAGCCGCGATGAACAGCCGTCAGAAAAAAATGGGCTACAACACCGCGGAGGAGTTCAATAAAAGGCTTATGGGACAGATAAACGGAGAAACATAACGCAAAAACCCGCGCCGGAAAAGCGCGGGTTAAAAAGAAATAAATAAGAGGATTTGGGCAATGAGATATGGAAAGTTTTTAATATTATCAATAATCTTTATTATGATGTTAATAACTTGTGTTTTCTCGGCAGAAAAAACAATAACTAAAGAAGATATCATCTCATCATTTGAACCAACAATAACAAATGAATACGATAATTCTTGTTCAATACGAAGTTTTGACGTCAACGAGAATGGTGATATTATAATTAGTGTAAGAGAAAATGGCAACGGTCTTTTTGAAGAAATGTATGGACAAGGTAATTATGCATTATACATATATGATAGTAAAATGACTTTAAAATATGGAATAAAAATCAAGAGTATGGATAATTCAGTAGGAGCAATTTGGAAAAATGGTTATCCTACTGCTGTTATTGGATTTAACGATGCTTTTCAAATATCTTTTGACGAAAACGGGGATATTGTCTCATTTGAAAATGTTAAAGGGAATAATAACAAAGCATTTGAAAAAGAAAGAACAATAAACGAAAAAACATATATTTTAACGAATAATAATAAAGCAACAGCGCCGGTAATTATTTCTCCTTCCGGAGAATATAAATATCTCTTCCTGAAGGATTCGAATAATATAACAACCTTATATGAAAACAAAACGAGTCGACATTCTTTTGACCAATACATACCCATTATTGTGATTATAGGTATTATATTTATATCATTAATTGTTGGAACTGTATGTATTGTTTGGTTTGTGTTTGTTAAAAAAAATATAAAACATAATAAAAGGACTACAATGTAAACTCAGTATTACATACGACAACCTCAAAAATCCACTAAGTTTTTATAACGGCTCGTCATATTCTTTCACTTGGAAAGACGGACGCA
>CACZOH010000232.1 GCA_902782785.1 uncultured Ruminococcus sp.
CAAAAATCGCAAAAAAGCAAGTGGAAAAACAAACAATTACGATTATTTTTATATTTATAATCTTGACTTTCCGTAAATACGGTGATAAAATCATCATAAACGGTGGCGTGATATCATATCCTTTAACAGTACCTTTAAAGGAGGCTGTTGAAATGGATATTAAAATGCTCGAGGGGTCGGGCGGCGTATCGGAGCTTACCGTACGTACGCTTGAAAATATGGCGAACAGACAGAAACGGAGGGAGTTTTTTTACAGATCTGCTCTGCGCTCCGCCCTGTTGACGCTTCTGTTTATCGCCTTCGGCTGTCTGTTTGCGATCTACAGACGGGAGTGCGGACGCCCTGTATCGCCCGGCATCTTCATCTCTTCGCCGTTTGAATTGCGGACGGTATTAAAGGAGTTTTTCTTTATATCCTCCGTTCCCGCATCGTGCTTCGCCGTATGCTTCTGCTTCGGCGGAAAGCTGTGCCGCTTATGCGATACTTTTTTCCCGGCTGTCTTCGGGATATACTCGGGCGCGCTTTTTTACGGGGAGATATCGAAGATCGCGTCGGAGCAGACCGCTGCGTCAGCCTTCCGCGGCGCGCCCGCGATCCTCTTCACGCTCGCCGTCATCGCCGCATACGCGCTGTTCTGCTCGGTGTGCGCGTCATACGGGGAATGCAAACGGAACGGCGGCGCCGTGCGTGAGGATGCAAACAGCTGTTTTACGTATTTTCTCATATGCGAGACCGCTCTTCTGGTTTTTATTCTGCTGCGCGGGTGCGGCTCGGCAATACTTGATATTTTCGGTTAAGGACGTATAAAATGGAAGAAGAAAAAAAGAAAAAGAAGTTCAATCTTTTCGATATGTTCAACTCTCAGAGAGTGGGCAAGGGCGTTGAAAAGGGAGAGATAAAGGATCCGAATTTCAAAAACTTTTTCAAATACTTCGGCAGATCGTTCACAAAGCTGTTGAACATAAACCTTATGTTTACGTTTTTCTGTCTGCCCTTGTTTTTCGCGCTGTTTGCGATAGCGGGATATTTTGACAAAAGCGCCGCGGACGTGTCACATCCGCTTGCGTCCGCGCTCAACGGATTTATAGTAAGCGGAGAAATAAACCCGCTTACCATGTCGCTTTACGGCGTATACGGGATAAAGGACGGAATGACGTCGCAGATATCCGTTATGTCGCTTGTGTTTTACGGGTTGTCTGCGCTCACCTTATTCACGTTCGGATACGCGAACGCGGGTATGGCTTATACTCTCAGAAACCTTATGAGAGGCGAGCCCGTTTTCGTATGGAGCGACTTTTTCCGCACCGCTAAAAAGAACCTCGGACAAGGAATGCTCGTCGGTGTGATCGACGCGGTGATAATAATACTGTTTTACTACAATCTGCAGTTTTATTCGGCAAACTCGGCGAATACTGCGTTTTACTTTATGTACGTGGCGACGATATTCTTTATCGTGATATATATGCTGATGAGAACATATATATACGCGATGCTCGTCACGTTCAAGCTCGGCACGTTCAAGCTTTTCAAAAACGCGTTCATATTCACGTTTGCGGCGATCAAGCGTAATCTGCTCGCTCTGCTCGGAATCGCCGTCGCCGTCGGTATAAACGTGCTGCTGTTCTTCTTCTTTATACCGCTCGGAGCCATACTGCCGTTCGTGCTTACGGTCGCCGTATGCGGATATATAGGGATGTACGCCGCTTATCCGAAGATAAAAGAGGTCATGATAGACCCGTATTACGACGAATACGGCAACCCGATAGAGGGCAAAAAAGCGGAAAGTTGAAAAAAATATAATATAAATGCAAAAATGCTCTTGACAAATCGGCTTTTTTGTGGTAGAATACCGCTTGTCAAGTTTGGGCGTACAGTTCTTCCGAGGATCCGAAGGGCATCATATACACCCGGCAGTTTCATACGTTTATCAAGGGCTTGTAGCTCAGTTGGGAGCCCGAAGGACATCCTTACACACCCCACAAATTTTCGTCGCCGACATCGTTTCACGATGCCGCCGACATGCCGATGAAAATCGGCACGCCAGACATCGCCAAAATTTCATACATTTGACAAGGGCTTGTAGCTCAGTTGGGAGAGCGCCGCGTTCGCAACGCGGAGGTCAAGGGTTCGAATCCCTCCAGGTCC
>CACZOH010000233.1 GCA_902782785.1 uncultured Ruminococcus sp.
TGCGCGAAGATTGTCAAGCACGAACGTGCGGACGTAATCGTTTGACGGATGCTCGCATATATTTCCGGGGGTGTCGAGCTGGCTGATTTCTCCCCTGTCCATTATCATTATACGGTCGGACAGAGCGAACGCCTCCTCCTGGTCGTGCGTGACGTAAATCATGGTCGTGCCGAACGACGCCTGAAGATTTTTCAGCTCCCTGCGCATCGCAAGCCTCGTCGCCACGTCAAGCGCGGACATCGGCTCGTCGAACAGTATTATATCTGGCTTGAGCGCAAGCGTCCTCGCTATCGCGACTCTCTGCTGCTGACCGCCCGAAAGATTCTTCGGCAGTGCCTTTGCATAGTCGGACAAGCCGACGGCGCAAAGCATCTCCTCCGCCGTTTTCTTTGCTTCCGCTCTCGTCGCTCTGTTTATTTTCAGCGCGTATTCCACGTTCTGAAGCGCGGTCATATTCTCAAACAGGGCGTAATTCTGAAAAACTATGCCCATACCGCGCTTATCGGGCGCGGCTTTCGTTATGTCGGCGCCGTCCTTCTTTATTGTTCCCGTATCTGGGGGCAAAAGACCTATGAGTATTCTCAGAAGCGTCGTTTTGCCGCAGCCCGAAGGTCCCAGTATCGACAGGAATTCGCCGTTTCTGACCGTAAAGGAAACGGAATTCAGAACCTCGTTTTCTTTATAGCGCTTTGAAACGTCCTCGACTGCGAGTTTATCGTTCAATGATCCCATTTTGATAAAAGTCTGTCTTTTTCAGCCTGGGTATCGTTATTCATATTGCCGTATTTTATACCCGTCGGGAAGCCCTCTACCGTGGGTGTGAAATTCTTGAATACCTGATCGGGGAAGTATTTTTCGTTGTTGCCCTTGCAGAGATCCGTCGCAAGATAATTGAATACGTCCATAACGGCTTTGCGGCCCGCGCTCTTTTTGAGAACGCCGCTGCCGTACATCGAATAGGGCGAGCCCTCTTCAAAGAACACTATCTTAAGCTCCGTGTTGCCGTCGTTTATCTTGACGACCGCCTGCGACGTCATGCCGAGACCCACGGCGACCTCTCTCGCTTCAAGAGCCTTTACGGGACCGGAGCCGGAGGAGGTGTACTGCAGTACGTTTTCCGAGAATTTGTCAAAGTATTCAAAAGCCTTGTCCTCGCCCCATTCGTTCGTCAGCTGGCGTAAGAACATATAGCCGGTACCGGAGGATTTCGGCGACGGCATCGAGATAAGGCCTTTGTATTCGGGCTTCAAAAGGTCTTCGTAGCTCTCAGGCTCCGCCAGACCCTTGTCGGAGAGGACCTTTGTGTTGAGGATAACGCAGCCGCCGTTTTTGACCTCGGGCGTGTATTTTTTGCTTTCCGGCACTATGGCGTCAAGGAATATCGAGAAATCAAAATCTGACAGCACGGCAAGATGATCCGAGCATTTTTCAAGATAGTTATACTCTTCCGATAAGATAACGTCGGCGGAGCAGCTGTCGCCCTCTTCGACGACCTTAGCCGCTATGTCGCTGCTCTTTAAATAGATGAGCTCTATATCATATTCCGGGAATTTCTTTCTGCATTCGTTCAGATAATACTCATTTTTGTAATCCTCTCCGCTCGTCCAGATCACGACCTTTTCTTTTCCCGCGGAGCCCGGATTTGAGCACGCGGAAAATACAGCCGCAACAGACGCCAAAGCGATCATGACCGATATAATTCTTATGATTTTTTTCATTTTTTTTACTCCTTTTTATTTTAAACGTCGTACGTTTTATCCAACTGTTTCAATTCCTTGAAGGTATCTATCTCAACTATTGAGCCTTCCCTGCATTCCCGTATTTCAACGCGGTATTCGTGTTTGAAGCTGTCGAATATCGTGCTGTCCCAGAAACGCTCCTTGCCGCCGGGCATATCGTACGTCTGCGGAATATGCTCAGACAGCTTTCTTCCGTCGTCTCCGTCGATATACCAGAGACCTATTTCCTGATATACGTCTATACCGCCGACCTTCTGTTCGGTTATCACTCCGTCCTTTACGGTAAAGCACCAGTCGTCCGAGCGGTCCATTTTTATGCCCAGAATATTCGTGCCGTAATTGTAGCGGCGTACGAGCGACGGCTCGCGTATGAGCAGATCCGCTTCAAACACGTAGGCGTTCTGCATAAAATATCTTGCGCACATGGCGGAGGAAATGTTGTTCGATTCGTTATACGCGGGATTTTCAAGAAATTTGATCATCGGATATTTGTATAACAGCTGATCGAACTGCTCCGCAAGATATCCGCGCACGATATATATCTCGTCTATACCCGCGGCGAGCACCGCGTCTATAAGTCCGTCGATTATCCGCTTTCCGTTTACGCGGACGAGCGGCTTGGGTGTGTTCAGCGTCACGGGAACGAGGCGCGTGCCGAAGCCCGCCGCAAGGAATACCGCGCGCTTCGCTCTGTACGGCTCAAGCGCGTCAAGCCCGTCCTTTGTTATCTCTCCGTTTTTCAGATATCCCGCCTCGGAAAGCTCGGACACGAGCTTGTTCACCGTGCCGACCGAGCAGCCGAGCGCGTCCGAAAGCGATCTCTGCGAGGGAAGCGGTCCTTCCGACGCGGAAACGAGAAGGTCGAACTGTTTTCTGCTAAGTTTACTCATCTTATCTCCCTTTGTTCAAATTGTGTTATGTC
The DNA here is from genome assembly GCA_902782785.1 of uncultured Ruminococcus sp. Taxonomy (GTDB): domain Bacteria; phylum Bacillota; class Clostridia; order Oscillospirales; family CAG-272; genus UBA1248. Next base: position 2,662 of record CACZOH010000233.1, read on the forward strand.
AGCCTTGTTTTTTGAACGGATATATGTTTTTTGAGGGCGAAAAAAGGCAAGAAAAACCTTGCGTTCATTACACGCACGGTAATTCTTACATTTTGAACGTCAGTCAGCTTTGTTCTGACCGTCTTTTATTTCTTCTTCCGTCTGCTCGTCCTTTATGACTATGTCTTCCTCGACCTCTTTGCCCGCGTTTTCATCAATGCCGAGCTTTTTGGAGACCTTTGACTTTGCGCGGCGGAAATGAAGGAACAGCCACGAGCCCACGACCACGGCGACGCCCGCTATCGCGGGGATAACGTACGAGACCGCGCTCGGATCAATATAAAGTCTCATTGTTTTTTCCTTTTACCTTTATCCGTTGTATCTTGATTTTACCGCTTTATATGGGCTATTTCAATATACATATTGTAAATTATTTTTGCTGCTGCTTTTGATAAAGCCGGCCGAGTATGTATTTTACGCCCTCCGCTCCGCCTGTTCCGTAGGAGTAGAGGTGAGACAGCTTGAGCGCGTTTATCTTGTCGTGATACCCGGCGCTGTGATCGAGCAGATCAGCGACCGCCTCCGCGGTCTTTTCCTCAAGCTCGGATTTTTCAAGCGCGTGACCTATCTGCGGACGCAGATATATCTCGGACGGGACTTCTCCGATCTCCTCCCAGTCCTCGTTTTCCACCTTCATCCTGGTGTTGACGAAAAGCACGGGCTTTTTTGTCGCAAAGGCGAACTCGTACGCTATGCCCGACCAGTCCGTTATGAGCAGATCCGACGAGTAAATTGACTTGTTGGCGGTAAAATCAAGCTCGAACGTGAGATTTTTGTCCGGCACGTCCTTATATTTTTCCGTAAGAAGCTGCAGTTTGTCCTTATACCGCTTTGAATATTCGGGGTGCGGTCTTACGGTTATGTGGTATTTGTCGGATTCAAGCTTTTCTATGAGCGTGTCGATACAGGAGTCAAGCAGATTGTCCTCCTGCCACGACGGGGCGATAAGTATCTCCTTAACGGCTCTTTCCTCTTTTGGCTCGGCCTCGTACGCCGCCTCCAGTTTTTCGGCAAGCGGATAACCGAATCTGACTATCGTTTTTTCCTTCAAGCCGTACTTTTTCTCCGTCGCCCGTATTTCGCGCTCAACGTGCGCGCCCGTTGCGAACACCGTATCGAAATTGTCGAGCGCTCCCTTGCGGAAGCCCATATGTACGCTCATCATATCGTGAGGAACGTACACGTATTCCACGTCTTTCCGCACAAGCGAGCGTTTAATGTACTGCGTCTGAAGATCCGGCGTCGTCATAACGACGATATCGGCGTCCATACGCATCATAAGCGTTATGAGCTTTTTCTGACCTATGTAATACGGTCTTATCCTCGGCTCCTCCTCCGCTTTTTTGAAAATCGCGTCGTCCGGGTCGTTCGTTATGTAGTGGATGACGATATTCGATTTTTTGAGAAGTCCGTCTATCAGCGCCTCGTAGTATTTATAAAATCCGCTTCTCTCGCTCCAGACGACGAGGTGCTTGTTCACGACCTTGAAAAATCGCTTGTAATCCGCTTTTTCGCGTCTTCTGTTGGCGCGGTAATTCTTGTCCGTTTTGCCGCCGTCAAGCGCTTCGATCTTTTTAAGCTCCTCACGGCTGCGCTCAAGCTCCGCGTAATCCACGTATTTTTTCGGATTTATCGCGGCGTTCAGGATAAACTGCTGAACAATGGCGAGCAGATTGCCCGTCACCCAGTAAAGAACTACGCCCGCGTACGTCCCGAAGCCGAGATACAGCGACAGGCCGACGGACAGTATCATCATACCGTATTTGTTGAACTTTGTTTGCTCCGCCTGTATGACGTTCGCCTTGTTCTGCGCGTAGCACATAAGAAACGACGAGAACGCGGCGGCGACGGGAGAAAGTATATACCATCCCCATACCTCCGTCGTAACGGCGTCGAGCCTTATTCCGAGAAAGCAGAGATCGAAATCCTTTATGCGCTCTATTGCGGAGAGTACCGGGGAAAGCTCCGCCGCGGGCGCGGGCATCGTGCCGTCCTGAACGGCGCGTATTATGGCGAGCTGGTCCGCTTTGAAATCGATCCCGCTCCCGAGAGTATTCGCCAGGACCTTCAGCGCTTCGTCGTCGATACGGAGGATATACGTCAGCGGCTCTTTTATTATATACAGCACGGCGAAAAGCAGTATGATCTGTATGGCAAGCGGGATTATGGATATGAGCGGGTTATATTTCTCCCTTTTGTGGAGCTTGTTCTCCTCCTCCGCTATGCGTTCCCTGTCGCCGAAAAATCTGACCTTTAAAAAGTTTACCTCCGGCTGTATCTTTACTATTTTTATTGAGTTTTTATGCACCCATACCGAAAGCGGGAGCATCACTATCTTCGTCAATACCGTGAAAGCGATTATGGCGGCTCCGTAGTTTCCGAAAAGCTCCCAGCACCACTTCATCAGGTATCCGAAAGGATAGCAGATATATTCCATTACACGCCTCTTTTATTTATAGAATGAACCTTTTATCTGTTGTCTGTCAGTTATTTCCCAGTTGCCGAAATCATCGCCCCTGCCCGTGACCGTAAACGTGACAAGCTCGCTGTCGGGCTTTACGGTCAGTTGGAATTTATGGTATCTCACGCGGTCCTCTCCCTCCGGTATGTCAAAGTAAGAAAGACCGTAGTCGACGTCCGTTCTGATGCCCGCGGATTTTACAAGCGTCGGTATCAGGTTTTCCTGACTTACCTGCGCCGCGGAGTATTTAAGCTCTCCCGTCGAGCCCTCCGGTTTTACGAAAAGCGAGGTGACTCTCGGCTGCTCCGGCACCTTTCCGTCGTCTCTCGCGCGCGGATGGTCGCCCGTTATTATGATCGTGGACTCATCGTAGACTCCGAGACGCTTCAGCTCGGAGAGATAAAACCTTATCATTTTGAAGCAGCCGCGGAGCTGACTTTCGCTCGTCGCCTCCTTGTCCGCCTCCGCTTCCGCGTTCATGTTGTACGGGGAATGACAGCCGTTTAAATGTATGAATATGTATGAATTTCCGTCGTTGTCGTACGACAGACCGTTTTCAAGTATCTGCCCGCACACCTCGGGGTCGTTTATCTCAAACAGCGGAGCGTCGCCTTTAAGCTCGACAAGACCCGAGAAGGAGGCGGATGAAATATCTATCGTATCCTTGACGGCGTTAGGAGCGTATCTGTACGCGGAAAGCTTCAGAAGATTTTTGACAAGCGCGCCCCTGTCGGTTATGACGTAGCCCTTTGACGCGGAGAGATTGTCCGCCACGCCTATAAGCGGCGTTCCCTCTCTGTAGCAGTAATAGCTTTGCGTATAAAGCTTTATTGTATATCCGTTCTCCTTGAGATCGCGGAGAAATCCGGACGTTGTATAAGCTTTTTCAAAATATTCGCTCGCGGTCGATTTGAAATCGTTGTCGATGCCCGTTATCATCGTCGGCACAGCGGGCCACGTGCGCGAATAAAGAGTTATGTTGTCGGAAAAATACGTAAAGCCGTCAAGGCCGTCAAAATAACCGGGCTCCTTGCTTATGATATCGTTATAATACGATACGTCAAATCTGTCTATCAGAAAGATGATTATATTTTTGCCGCTTGACACCTTGTCAAGTCCCTCTTTTGTAAGATACGCCTTTGACGGGTCGTTGTTATTCCCCGCCTCTGCCGTCGTACCGGCGGTAAAGGTCTCCGCCTCTTCGCCCTCATCCGAGGTCACGGCGGCTTTCGTTTCCTCCGCCTGCGTTTCGGTTCCGGCGACCGTGCTCTCCCTGTCCGTCTCTCTCTCGCGCGTTATATCGCCTGTATGCGCGGCGCAGCCGGCTATGCTCATCACAAGGACGGCGGCGAGCGCAATAAGATATATTTTTTTGATCACGTCCTTTTTAAGCATCACTATCGCTCCGATGATTATCAGTATTCCCGTGACCGCCCATACGGCGGCGTCAAGCACGGCGAGCCACGTTTCCGTTTTCTGCCCCGTATCGCCGCCGAGAGAGCTTGAGCCGTTAAGAAACAGGACCTGTACGTATCCCATGACAGAAAGCCAGACGGAACCGCCGAAAAGCAAAGCGGACGCCTTTTCCGGAGTGAAAAGTATAACGGCGGACGCGGCAGCGGATACCGCAAGCGCGATAAGCGTTATGTATGATATGAAATCTCCCGCCGAAAACAAAAACTCGTCTCTGTTCCCTCCGAAAATATCGAGTACGCCGAAGAAAAAGAGCATAAGCGACGGCGTGAAACCGCCGAGCAAAGCGTACGGGAGTTTTTTTATTATCGCTTCTTTACCGTAATTTCTTTTTAAAAAATCTTTCATTTTACCGTCTGTCCGTAATATGCGGACTTTATTTTTCATATAAATAAACCGATATAATTTCGATTTATAATTATACTATATTTGTATGTGCAAGTCAAGTCTTTTTTTAAACATATTTTTTTCCGTAATTGAACGCGTATGTATGTGCTTGAATTCATAAACGAATACGTCGCCTCGCCCGCGCTCGTGCTTTTTATGGTGATATCGGGCTCGTTCTTCACGGTAAGGCAGCGGCTTTTCACCCCGAAGAAGCTGCGGTATATCTTCTCGGAGCTGAAAAACGGCAAAAGGTCGGACGGCATATCGCCTCTTTCCTCGCTTTCAGTCGCGCTTGCGGGAACGCTCGGCGTCGGCAATGTGTCGGGCGTCGCGGTGGCGATCTCAGTCGGAGGCGCGGGCGCGGTCTTCTGGATGGCGGTTTCCGCTCTGCTCGGAGCCGCGCTGAAATACTGCGAGGCTTATCTGACGGTAAAAACGCGGAAGGACGGCAAAAAAGGAGGCGCCCCGTATTACATAGAAAAGATATGCGGCAGATCCGCGGGGTGCGTTTACGCTTCGTTCTGCGTCGTGATGTCCGTCATATCGGGTTCGTTCGTTCAGATGAACGCGGCGGGCGCTGCGCTCGATATGACTTACGGCGTGCCGAAGCTTGCCTGCGGCGCGGTCTTCGCCGTTTTGTGCGCCGTGATCGTTCTCGGGGGCAGCCGGCGCGTCTCCGCGTTCACATCCGCGTCAATGCCTCTTTTCTGCGCCGTTTTCGCCGCGCTTTCGGTGATAGCCGTCTCCATGAGGATAACCGAGGTCCCCGCGGTCTTCGCCCGCATTTTCCGTGAAGCGTTCGGATTTTCTCAGGTCACGGGCGGCTTTTCGGGCGCGGTCATATCGTCCGCTCTGCGACAGGGGATGACAAAGGGCGTTTTCTCGCACGAGGCGGGATGCGGCACGTCGTCCTTCTCTCACGCCGTCTCGTCCGCCGAATCGCCCGACGCGCAGGGCGCGGTCGGCATGGCGGAGGCGCTTGCCGATACGCTCGTTTTCGGCACTCTGACGGCGCTCGTCATACTTTTATCCCCGTCCGGTCAGACGTCGGGCAGCTACGACGGAGCGTCTTTTGCAATATCGGCGTACGCGTATTTTTTCGGGGCGCCCGCCGCGCATATACTGTCCTGTCTTACCGTGTTTTTCGCGTTTGCCGCTGTCATATGTCAGTCATATTACGGCGGCGCGGCTGTCGCGTATCTGACGTCAAACGACAGGGCGAGGATACCGTTTTACATTATATACTGCGCTTCCCTGACGCTCGGCGCCGTCGTCTCACCGTCGTTCGTATGGCACGCCTCAGATATCGTTTGCGCCGTAATGCTTTTCATAAACTGCGGATGTATGATCACGGGGCGAAGACTGATAAAGAACACCCGTTGAAAAACGAAAGATCCCGACGCGGAAAGCGTCCGGATCTTTCGTATAACCCCGTGTATTTACGGATAACCGATTATGACCGTGTTATTGCTGACGGTTGTTCTTCATCTCGGCGAAGCATTCGCTGCAGTAAACGGGTCTGCCCTCAGTCGGCTTGAAACGGAGCTTTGCTTCCTTGCCGCACTTGTCGCATACGGCGGTATAAAGCTCTCTTTCACCGGCCGCGGCTTTTCTCTTGTCACGGCAGGCCTTGCATCTCTGAGGCTGATTCTGAAATCCCTTTTCCGCGTAGAACTCCTGATCACGCGCGGTGAAAACGAACTCCTGACCGCAGTCCTTGCAGGTTAATGTGATGTCCTCGTACATTGATTGATGTTCCTTTCTTTGATGTATAAAATCACGCTTTTACAAAGCTTTTGACTTTCAACGGTTCAAACGAGCTTCCTAAGCTTCATTCTCACTCTTTGCAGAGTGTTGTAGACGGATTTGGCGTTTTTGCCGAGTATTTTCGATATCTGCGACGGTGTTTCTCCGTCCGCGTAAAGCATAAAAACACGGTATTCATACTCCGTGAGCTCCGCTTTTATACGCTTTTTCAATACGTCGCAGTTTTCTTTTGAGATGAGAAGATTAAGAGGCTGCTGTTTTTCATCCGCAATCGGTTCGTCATCAAAGCAGTCGTCAACGCAGTCGGATATCAACTGTGACAGGGATTTTGCAACGGTATTCTGAACGTAAGAGGTAAGTCTGTTTTTGGTGCAGATCTTTGCGTAAAGCCCGAAGGAAACGCCCTTGTCCTCCTTATAGGACAGAGCTGAAAAATAAAGCGCTATCGCCGCCTCCTGCTTTAAATCGTCGCTTATATCGAGCGTCGGGCAGGAACGCGAAAACTCCGAAACGAGTGAGTTGATCATGGGCGAATATGCGTCAAGCAAACGGCGGAACGCTTCATTGTCGCCGTATTTTGTTCTCATCAGATCTTCTTTAAGACTATCCAAAAAAACGCTCCTTTTGTCTTTTGACGCGAAAACACACGGCAATATGAATAATTACCGTTTCTTAAGATTTATTATATAACACGTTTTTAAAAATGTCAATAGTTTTTAAAAAAATTTTTTCATCTAAACGCAAAAAAACGTTATTATTTTAAAAAAAACCGCATTTTCACATAATACGCTTGAAAAATACTCCTTTATATGATATAATACACACATATTGACCGGTGGAGGTGTGCGTATGGCTGTAATTCCGCTTCACGAACAGGGCGACATAAAGCTTTATATCCTCTGTATCATGCAGAACAGGGGTTATCCGCTCGATTATTCGGATATAAACGACCTGGCGCTGTACGAGGGCGTAATTTCAAATATGGACTTCATAGACGCTTTTGACGCGCTTGAACGCGACGGGCTTGTCCGGAAAAACGAGGACGGAGATTATTTTGTCACCGACAGCGGGCTTTTTCTGTACGAAACTCTGAAAAGCGAGCTTGCGGGCTACATACACGAAAGAGGCTTCAACGCCGCGATGCAGAATATATCGTTCCGCAAATCAAAGATAAAAAAGAAAATAGACATAACGGAGCTTGAAAACGGAAAATGCAGGCTCGATCTGGGACTTACGAAGAATTACGAGGAGTTTATGAAAATAAGTCTCGTTTTCGACACGCGCTATCAGGCTGAAAAAGCGGCGTGCACGTTTTCGGAGGATCCCGAGCTTATATGCACAAGGCTTATAAATCTGCTCGGAGGAAAGTGATGTATCTGTCCAAAAATTCGCTTGCGAAAATAATACTTACCGCGTCGGCGTTTTTGATAATTGGCGCGGTATTTTTTTGCATTGCTTATTTTATCGGAAAAAGCGAGATAAGCCCGAAGCCGACGATAATCCTCGGCGCGGTCTTCACCTCGCTCGCTTTCATAAGCTTCCCTACGGGAATATACGCGGACGGGATATCAAAGCCGTTTGCGGAGGGAAACAGAATGGTGCGCAGGGATCTGACGCCGGAAAAATTCCTCTTGTATTACAAGGATATAACGGATAAGGAAAAAAACGCGGTGGTACGGCACAGATACGATATGCTTGAGCTGCTTTATCTTTCCTGCCGTCTGCTCGACGACAAACGCGGCGCATACGAGGCGGTACGGATGATGAAAACAGAGCTCGGGGAAAAATACCGTCCCAGAGCCGCGGTATATTACGCAGAGCTTTTATATGAAAAGGGCGATATACAGACCGCGGACGGCCTATTGTCGGAGGCGGAAAAAAAGGATCCCGGCTCTGAGCTTTCCGCCATGGCGGACGCCGTGAGGATGACCGCGCGCGCACGCGCCGTGAAAGATACCGAAACGGAGGAGAAATACTGTACGGGACTTCTGTCGGCGGCGGGGATCTTCAAGGCCGACAACGCCTCGGCGCTTATCGCGCATTACCGTTTATACGAAATATTAAAGGAAACCGGGCGTGAACGCGACGCGCTCGAGCACCTTGAATACTGCGCCGAAAACGGCGGCAGGACCGCCGTATCAAAGCTTGCAAAAAAGCTGTCCTGATATCTCTGTCGGCGAGAACGCGATAACGCCGCGGCGGAAAATCCTTTCGCTGCCGCTGTTATTATTCTTCTTTTATCGTCTTCACCATCTGCTCCGCTAAAATTTTGGCGGAGCGTTTTGCTTCCTCAA
>CACZOH010000234.1 GCA_902782785.1 uncultured Ruminococcus sp.
ACTTTGAAAAAGCCCAAAAAGCAATATATTCGGAATTTATCAAGGGCTGATTGTTTACAAATTGTTTGTTGATTTTTACGCTCTTTAATGATAAAATCACAAAAAAAGAAAAGCGTTGACGGAGAAAAGTAAACGCACTGTATGTTTGCAGAGAACGCGCGGGCGGTGTGAGCGCGTATCATACGTACGTTGAAGCTCGCTCCCGAGCTGCGGCGCCTAAAGCTTACGTGATTAAGTGTCGCCGGTTTCCGCCGTTAAAGGGATACGCCGTAATTGCGGTAAGAGTTATAAACGCGGGTGGTACCGCGGGATACGTTTGTTATTTCGCCCCGACGTCATTTTGGCGTCGGGGCAGTTTATTCGGAGGACGGTATGTCTGATTTTATCGAAAGGACAATAAGCGGGCAGGTGGAATACATTGCGAAGATCATGCCCGATCATCCGGCTGTCTTATATCATTCCGGCTTCAGCTTCAGAAAGACGTACAAAGAGCTTGACGAAGAGTGCGACAGAGTCGCAAAGGCTTTTCTTGCGCTCGGCATCAAAAAAGGCGACCATATAGCCATGTGGTCGACCAATTATCCGCAGTGGATACTGACGCTCTTCGCGGCGTCGAAGATCGGCGCGGTGTTTGTGACCGTGAACACCAACTACAAAATTTACGAGGCGGAGTATCTTCTGAAGCAGTCCGACAGCGCCTGCCTCGTCATGAGCCGCGGCTTCAAGGACACGAGCTACGTCGATATAATGAAAAAGCTCGCGCCCGAGGCGGCGAAGCAGGGCGACGGCTTCAATTCAAAACGCCTGCCGGTGCTTCACCACATAATAACGATCGACGAAGATACAGACGAACCGGGAATGCTCCCGTGGGAACAGTTCAAAAAGCTGGGCGACACGATCTCCGACGAGGAGCTTGAAAAAGCAAAGGCTAAAAACGATATACACGACGTAGTGAATATACAGTACACGTCGGGCACGACGGGCTTTCCGAAGGGCGTTATGCTGACGCACTACAATATACTGAACAACGGTCTGTCTATCGGCGACTGTATGAAATTCACGCCGGAGGACAAGTTATGCATACCCGTACCGTTCTTCCACTGCTTCGGGCTCGTGCTCGCTATCATGGCGTGCATAACTCACGGCTCAACGATGGTACCCGTAAATTATTACAGGCCGCTCGAAGTGCTTGAAACGCTTGACGCGGAACAGTGCACCGCGGTCCACGGCGTGCCGACGATGTATATCGCGATGCTCCAGCATCCCCGCTTCAAGGAGTTCAAATTCAATCTCCGCACGGGAATAATGGCGGGTTCTCCCTGCCCCGTCGAGATGATGAAGCGCGTCATAGACGAGATGGGTATGCGCGAGATAACGATAACTTACGGTCAGACCGAGGCGTCTCCCGGTTGTACGATGACGACGACGGACGAGACGCTCGAGCACCGCGTGAATTCCGTCGGCAAGGCGATGCCGCACATAGAAACGAAGATAGTCGATCCCGAAACAGGCGCAGATCTGCCGGACGGGGTGAACGGAGAATTCGTCGCCCGCGGCTACAACATAATGAAGGGCTACTACAAAATGCCCGAGGCTACTGCCCAGGCGATAGACAAGGACGGATGGCTGCACACGGGCGACCTCGCCTGCCGTATGCCGGACGGTTATTACAAGATAACGGGCCGCATAAAGGATATGATAATCAGAGGCGGCGAAAATATTTATCCGAAGGAGATAGAGGATTTCCTCTACACGCACGAAAAGGTGCGCTACGTCCAGGTCGTGGGCGTGCCGAGCGTGCAGTACGGCGAGGAGGTCTGCGCGTTCGTGATCCCGAACGACGGGATGACCGTGACGGAGGATGAGATAAAGGAGTACGTGCTTGCGAACATGGCGCGTCACAAGGTACCGAAATACGTGATAATCACGGACAGCTTTCCGATGAACGCGGCGGGCAAGATACAGAAATTCAAGCTCCGCGACATGGCGACGGAAATTCTGGGGCTGCAGGACGCGGCGTCGATCGTAACGGCATAAGGAGGATAAGATGATGAAGCTTTCGTTTTCAACTTTGGGCTGCCCGGAATGGCAT
>CACZOH010000235.1 GCA_902782785.1 uncultured Ruminococcus sp.
GACGTCGAAGAAGCGCGTGCCCCACACCTTGTGCTCTTTTCTGTCGTTTCCCTGATATTCGTAGCACATGCCGCCGTCAAAATCGGCTAAACCGTGCGCGTCCTTTGAAAAGTGCGCCGGCACCCAGTCGAGTATAACGCCTATCCCCGCCTTGTGGAATTCGTTTACGAAATACATGAAATCCGTCGGCTCGCCGAAGCGTGAGGTCGGAGCGTAAAAGCCGCATATCTGATAGCCCCAGCTGTCGTCGAGCGGATGCTCGGCAACGGGCAGAAGCTCTATATGCGTATATCCGAGCCGCTTAACGTACGGTACGAGAAAATCCGCAAGCTCGCGGTACGTGCAGTACGTGCCGTCGTCGTGACGCTTAACGGAGCCGAGATGCACCTCGTATATATTCACGGGAACGGAATACGGAGGCTTTCCGTCCTCCGCGCACATCGCTTTTTCGCGCGCGGAGAGCCAGTCTCCGTCCTCCCAGTCAAAACCCGGAAGCTCGTACAGATAAGACGCCGTCTCCTTGTGCGTGCCGTCGAAAACGGCGTAAGGGTCCGCTTTGAAAACGACTCCCCCGTTTTTTCTGAGCATATATTTGTATTTTTTTCTCTCGCCGTTGTCAAAGTCAAACGGCGCGTAAAGCTCCCACACGCCGCGGTCGGAGATCTTGTTCATCGGCATATCGGCGCGCCAGCCGTTGAAATCGCCCGTTACGTAAACGGCGTCCGCGTTCGGCGCCCAGGTGCGGAAGACGGTTTTTATATCTCCGTCCGCGTCCTTTTCCTTATGTACTCCGAAAAACTCGTACGCCTTGAAATACGTTCCCTGATGAAAAAGGTACAGTTCGCTATCGTGGCTCATGATCACAGCTCCTTTGTCTGACGGATTTTTTCTATATTATGTATTATACCGTAAATTTATACTAAATTACCTCTTTTCTTAATAACTTATTTGTTAATTTTTATTATTTTTGTCTTGACAAAACAAAAAGATGGTGTATAATATTTATCGCGGTACCGGTTCGGGTATTACAGACCGCGCCGCAAAAAATATAATAAAAATCTCCGTGTCTGTATATAATAGGAGATAAAAAAAGAAGGAGAAATACCATGAAAAAAATTATCGTAATGCTGCTTGCAGTAGTGCTGATAGCTTCACTCGCAGCCTGCTCGCAGCCCAAACCTCTCGCCGACACGACTCACGAGCTGTGGGTAGCGCACGGCCAGTTCAAGCTTGCCGACGGAACGGAAAACGGCTGGAACAACAAGGAGTCCTCGCTTTATGAGAAATCCGCTCTTACAGCCATATCGCTGAACGACGTTAAGGAAATAAGCGAAGAGCTTTACAACACTCTTTCCAAAAAGAGCGTTAAGTATCTTTACAAAATAGACCTTATCTTCGGTACCAACGACGCCGGCTGGCCGACCAACTTCTTAAAGGACGGCGTTCTCTACAAGGCGAACGGCTCCTACGCGTTCAAAATAGCGCAGTGCAATTCCGACGTTGACGGTGATACGAAGGTATATTCCGAGGAACAGTGGATATCCGACCCGAAGACCGCTAACGTTGAGGCTCTTACTCCCAAGACGGTGTTCTATCCCGTATGGCAGGAAGAGGCTGACCAGTACGGCTTCAGCTGGGCTTCCAACCCCGTCGTAATCGGCGGCGCAGGTCTTTACACCGTTGTTGTTGCTCAGTACACCAACGCGTCCGCCGCGGGACAGCCCGGCTTCGGCGTAGGCGTTGTGCTTAAGGAAGCAAAAGAAGGCATCGCTTATGAAGAAGTCAAGACGTTCGTTCCCGGCGACCATACCTACGGTATAGTCGGCAGCTTCGAAGCAAGCGGCTGGGCGGACGGCAAAGACGTTGCTATGACCGCTGACGGCACGAACAAGTGGGTCGGCGAAGTTGAACTCAAAGCCAACGACGAGCTCAAAGTAAGAGCAGACGGCAAATGGGACAACAGCTGGGGCACCGCTGACGGCGCAAACCTCAAGGTCGACGCGGACGGCACGTACGTCGTTACGATCGAATTCTCGGGCGAGACCGGAACCGTAACGGTAACAGCAAAATAAAAGTCTTTTAAAACTGCAAGGGGGCTTTATGTAAAAAGCCTCCTTGCTTTACTGAAAACAAGGGGGAGAGTGTATCATATGCCGAAAAAACTTGTGTGTTTGCTGCTTTGCGCCGCGTTTTTGATATCCTTGTCCGCGTGCAGGGCCAAGCTTCCCGTGTTTGAGGATTTTCCCGACGAATACGTTGACGCTCTTCCCGAGAACGCGCAGGACGGGCTTACGCTCCACGCGTTCAACTGGACATATAAACAGATAACGGCTAATCTGGAGAGCATAAGAAACGCGGGCTTCAAAAACGTGCTTACGATGCCCGTTCAGCCGCCGAAAAGCGGAGGCGCGTCGTGGTGGGCGTTTTATCAGCCCCTCGGTATGAGCATAGGCGACGCGTCAAGCCTCGGAACGAAAGAAGATCTGAAAGAACTGTGCGGCAGGGCTGAGAAGCTCGGCATATGCATACTTGCCGATATCGTCGCAAATCATTTGGCGACTACGGACGACGAGGGAAAAGAGCCGGACGGAACGCCGACGGTCTCCCCGCAGGTCGAAGCGTACGAGCCGGTATTATACAACAACAGGAACGAGGATAAGGACGGGAACGGGATAACGTTCCATCACAATAAAAACGCGTCGGGCTCCGGAGCGGAAACGCAGTATTACGCGTACGGCAACCTGCCCGACCTCAACACGGCGAACGCGTACGTTCAGGGGCGTGTGACAAGTCTTCTGAAGGAGTGCATAGACATAGGCATAGACGGCTTCCGTTTCGACGCCGCAAAGCACATAGAGACCTCCTCAGACCCGGATTACAAAAGCGATTTCTGGGAAAACACGCTGCTTGAAGCGAAAAAATACTATAAAGAGAAAACGGGAAAGGAGCTTTACGCGTACGGCGAAATACTCGGTTCGCCCGCGGGACGCGATCTTTCTTACTATACAAAATATATGCTTATAACGGACGACGGGTACGCTGCGCAGCTGAAAAACGCGCTTACCTCAAAAAAGCCGTCGTCCATGGTCGAAGCGGAGACTAAAACAAGCGATACGGCAGAGCTTATCGCGTGGGTGGAGAGCCACGACGAATACGTGACCTCAAACACGCATTATTCCGATATAAGAGTCGCCAAGCTCTGGTCGGTAATAGCCGCAAAGAAAGGGTTAGGCGGTCTGTTCCTTGCAAGACCGACGGAGGATCTGACGGTGGGGCAGACGGGCAGCTTTGCGTTTGAGAGCGAATACGTTGCGGCGGGCAACCGCTTCCACAACAGATTTTACGACGCGCAGTCTTACGAGTCGGCTGACGGCTCCTGCTACGTAAACGAAAAAATAAAGGACGGCGACCAGGGCGCGCTCATACTGAACGTGGGCGCCGTTGAGGCGGATAAGACGGTCGTCATAGCCGTGCCGCATCTCGATGACGGAAACTATTACGACGCGATAACGGGAAACAAAGCCGTCGTGTCAGATCACAAGGCGTACGTAACGTTTGAGGCGAACGGACTTGCGGTGCTGACTCGCTCGAACAGTCTGCATCCGCAGCTGCAGATCTCCGACCGCGACTGCTCCTTTGCGGGCGAAAAGCAGGTCGTCATAAACGTCAAAAACGCAAAGGAAGCGTATTACGTGTTCAACGGAGAGGATGCGAGGACCGAAATAAACGGCGAGGCGGCCGTTTCCCTCGAGGATCACGTAAAGGACGGCGTGTGCAGACTTACGGTATATATGAAGAACGGAAACAACGTCTATGAAAGGACGTTTACATATAAACAGGTAGAATTGATAGAGGGTAAATTCAACGTCATAAACCTTGATCCGAAATATCTTGACGGAAGCTATGAGCTTTATATATGGAGCTGGTCGCCGGGAAAATGGAGCAGGGATTACACCGTGCAGGACGGCGTCCTGCTCGTGGATACGAACGGGATGACGGGTTTTCTGATAGGAGTTTTTGAAAAGGGTTACGAGGTAAAGAACGTAAACGCCTGGGACGGAAACGTATTGAAGCAGAGCACGGATATAAAGGGAGAAGCTCTGAAAGCCGGCTTTGCCGATATGTCGGGATTTTAATAAAAGGAAAAAATAAATGAAAAACAAAAGGATCATAAGCATACTGCTTTGCTGTATAATGACGGCGCTTTTCGCGCTCGGCGGGTGCTCCGGCTCCTCCGACGGACCGGACGACGTACCGCTTAAGCTTGAGCCGGCGGGAAACGTCATAAGCAAATACCAAAAGGACGATACGGATTACTCGTCGCTGCCCGCGGAGGCCACGAAGACCGTGCGTCTCCATTACAGAAGAAACGACGATTCGGAAAACAACAGAGCCTCGTATCAGGCGTGGAACGTCTGGGCGTGGGATATGACGAACGGCGGCAACGGCGCCGCGTACGAATTCACGGGGTACGACGATTACGGAGTATACGCCGACCTTGACCTTAACGTCATAGGCGACGGCAAGCCGATAGACAAGCTCGGATTTATCGTCAGAACGGACAACTGGTCGAAGGACCCGGACGGCGACAGGTCGATAGATATAAACGAGACGTCGCCCGGCGGCCTGCAGGAGGTCTTCGTCAGAACGGCGGAGGCGACGGTATTCGACACACGCGACAACGCCTGCAAGTCGATAGTCAGCTACGCGATGCTGAAATCGTCAAATCAGATAAGCGTTTATTTCAAACCGCTTGCAAACGATTTCAAATCATACGAGAAAAGATTTTCCGTAAACGTCAACGGTGAGGATTACACAAAATTCACCATGGGCGAATACGACGGGTCTTTGAAAAAGACCGAATTAACTCTTAAGGACGATATTGATATATCCGACGTGGTCACGGTAAGCTACCGCTTCGACCCCGAGTGGATAAACAAAGTTGAGCTTATGTTTACAAATTATTTCGATACGGAAGAATTCAACAGCAAATACGCATACGACGGAAACGACCTCGGCGTCACCTTCGACAACGCGGAAAACGTGACGAAGACCACGTTCAAGGTCTGGGCTCCGACTACAACCAAAGCCGTGCTCAATCTCTATAACACGGGCGATTATATGACGGAAACGTCGGCGTACGCCTCGTACGAGATGACAAAGGGCGAAAAAGGCGTGTTCTCGTACACGGCAAACGAGGATCTTGACGGAAAATACTATACGTACACCGTGACGAACGCAAAGGGTACGAACGAGGTCGTAGATCCGTACGCAAAAAGCGCGGGCGTGAACGGACGCCGCGGCATGGTCGTCAATTTTGCAAAGCTGAACAAGAGCATAGACGGCTGGAGCGCGGATGAAAGACCGTTTAACGGCAATAACGTCGACGCGTCGATATACGAAATACACGTGCGCGATATGACTATAAGCGAAACGAGCGGAGTAACGGAGAAAAACAGAGGCAAGTTTCTGGGCTTGTCCGAAACGGGAACTACGTACACGGAAAACGGCGTGACCGTGACGACGGGGCTCGATCATCTGAAGGAGCTCGGCATAACGCACGTACAGATACAGCCCTTCTACGATTTCGTCTCCGTCGACGAGACGAAGACGACGTCGAAGATGTCGGAGGAAAACTACAACTGGGGCTACGACCCGCAGAACTACAACGTTCTTGAGGGCAGTTATTCGACCGATCCGCACGACGGATACGTCAGGATAAAAGAATTCAAAACGATGGTAATGGCGCTGCACAACGCCGGGATCTCAATAAATATGGACGTCGTATATAACCATACGGGAGCGTCCGAAAACTCAAATCTGAACCTCCTCGTTCCGTACTACTATTACAGGACCAAGGCGAACGGAGTGTTCTACAACGGCTCCGGCTGCGGCAACGAGCTTGCGTCCGAGAGATATATGGTGAACAAATTCTTCAGGGAATCCTGCAGATTCTGGATAGAGGAATATCACCTCTCGGGCTTCAGATTCGACCTTATGGGGCTTATAGACAATCAGACCATGATAGATATTTACAAGGACTGCTCCGCGCTTTATCCGAGCGTTATGGTATACGGCGAGCCGTGGGCGGGCGGAACGACAAAGCTGAAATCCGGCACGAGCGCAAACAAGCTCGCCGAACAGATGACGGTCCAGGAATCTCTCGCCGAGGATTATTTCTCCGGCGCGGGAGTCCTCGTCGGCGCGTTCAACGACGTGATAAGGAACGCGATACGCGGCGACAACAACCCGGGCAAGGGCTACGTTCAGGGCGACGCGTCAAACGCTTCGCTTATCGCAATGTGTCTTGAGGGAAGATTTTCAAAGGGCACGGTGAAGGCGGAGAAGATAGACCCCGATCTTGTTCTGAATTACGCCGCCTGCCACGACAACTACACGCTGTACGACCAGCTTGCGCAGACAATGAACGCGGACAGACTGCCCGTGGCTTACACGCAGGCGGAGTCGATCGTATTTCTGTCCGAGGGCGTCCCGTTCATTCAGGAGGGCGAGGACTTCATGAGAAGCAAGTATAACGAGAAAACGGGCAAGTACGACGGAAACTCATATATCTCGGGCGACTTTGTAAACGTTATGGATTATTCGCTCAAGGTCAAAAACACGGATACGTTCAATAAAGTGAAAGAGCTGATAGCGGTAAGAAAAGCCGAAGCGGGTCTGCGCCTTTCTTCAAGAGAAGAGATAAAGGAAAAAGTAAAGGACGTTTCGTTTGACAACGGCATAATCAGATTTACGGTCGGCGATCTGAAAATCGCCCACACCGTAAACGGCGGAACGCTTGCGCTTGACGGGGAATACGATATAGTCTATTCAAACGTACGCGGACAGTACGAAAGGGTATCGAACGAGATAACGCTTCAGACAAACGAGTCCGTAGTGCTCAAAAAGGCGGGTTGAGATGTTTAAAAAAGGACAGGTCGGCACAGAGGTCGATAAAGGTCCGTTCTTCTTTACGCTGACGGCGCTCGTCGTCGGATGCGCCGTCACGGTGCTGCTCTTCGTCTTGGGACGCGGAGAGGGCATGGCGATATTCGCGGGCATCCTTTTCGCGGTAGTAACAGCCGCGGCGGCCGCGGTCCTGTTCGCGCTTCTTACGGACAGAGCGTACATAGACGACAACACGCTTTATATGTCCTATATGTTCAAAAGAAAGTCTATACGGATAGAGGATATCGGAAAGATCACGTACTCAGACGACGTTTATCACGTTTACGACAAAAACAACGTAAAAGCCGGCACAATGAACGCAAAGCTTACGTCGATAGGGGACGTTGTATTCACGCTTGACAAAAGCGGCGTGAATTTTAATTGAAATATATTATATTGTTTGGAGGACAATATGGCAAATCTTAAGCTTTCCCACATCTACAAGGTCTATGATAACGGGCACAAGGCTGTGAACGATTTTTCGATAGACATAGCTGACAGGGAATTTATCGTTTTCGTCGGACCGTCCGGCTGCGGAAAATCAACGACGCTCCGTATGATAGCCGGTCTTGAAACGATAACCGCAGGAGATCTGTTTATCGGAGATACTCTTGTCAACGATATGGAACCGAAGGATCGCGATATCGCCATGGTGTTCCAGAGCTATGCTCTTTATCCGCATATGTCGGTTTACGAGAACATGGCTTTCGGTCTTCGCAACCGCAAAATGCCCGAGGCGGAAATCAAGGAGCGCGTGATGAAGGCGGCGAAAATGCTCGATATCGTCGACTACCTTGACCGCAAGCCGAAGCAGATGAGCGGCGGTCAGAGACAGCGTGTTGCGCTGGGACGCGCGCTCGTGCGCGACCCGAAGGTGTTTTTGCTCGACGAGCCGCTTTCAAACCTCGACGCAAAGCTCCGCGCGACGATGAGAGCCGAGATAACGGCGCTCCACAAGAGCCTCAACACCACGTTCATTTACGTAACGCACGACCAGGTGGAGGCCATGACGATGGGCACGAGGATAGTCGTCATGAAGCTCGGTTACGTTCAGCAGATAGACACGCCGATGAACCTTTACAACTCGCCGTACAATAAATTCGTCGCGGGCTTCATAGGCACGCCGCAGATGAATTTCTTTGACGTGACGCTGAAAAGAGACGGCGACAAGGTGGCGGTAACGTTTGCAAACGGCGACGTCATCTGCGTTCCGTACGAGGCGGTCTCAAAGATCGACGGCGGATATCTTGACGGCAGCGTTCACGTGACGTTCGGCATACGCCCCGAGCATATAGATATAAGCGGAGACGGGGAAGGTCTCAAATTCGTCGTTACTGGTATCGAACGTCTCGGCAACGAAACGATCGTCTACGGCAAGCTCGGCGACAATCAGGGTGAGTACACGATGAAGGACGAGGGCAACGGCATAATCGTCAAGCTCATCGACCGCGACGATATTTCCGTCGGCGACGTCGTTTACGCTCAGCCGAAGGCGGCGAAGCTCCATTTCTTCGACGCGGAGACCGAGATAACGCTTATGCATAAGATACCGCTTTACAACACGGTCGCGGCGGTTCTGGGCGGAGGAAAGCTCGGAACGCTCGGCACGGAGACGGCGCTGCCCGCCGCGATTGCAAAATACGTATCGGAGGGCGCGGTCGATCTTATCGTACCGCCCGAGGCGATAGTCAAAGGAGCCGATTTCCGTCTCAGAGCCGCAAAGATCGAGGACGTTGACGGAAAGAAGCTCGCATACTTACAGAACGGCGACCACTACCTGTTCGCGCTTGTCGGAGACGATGTTTCCGAGGGAGACGATTACGGCTTCTCGATATTATTCGACAAGATAACCGTCAAGGCGAACGGAGAGGAGCTCGCTTCGCCGATCAGCGACGAGGTGTCGCTCGAGGGACGTTTCACCAAGAAGGAAACGCGCGAGGACGGCGAGAGAGTGCTCCGCTTCTTCTACAACGTCGCGGGCTACGCGATAGAAGCCGATAAAGAAAACGGATACAAGATAAATTCGATAGACAAGGATCACTGCTACGATTACACGTACCGCTACGTCATAGACAGAGAAAAGATCCGCACGGCGAATGACGGCGAGGCGGGGCTTGACGTGACCGTGCTCGAGGAGCTCGATTACGGGAACGCGAAGTACGCGAAGGTCAGAACGGGAGACGGTCAGGAATTTTTGATAAAGGCCGAGGGCGACGTTCCCGAAAAGCTCAGGCTCGCGTTTGACGGCAGTGACGTGTCCGTATATTCAACCAGGATAGATATGAAGCTCTGCTGATGAAGAACGGCCGGACTGAAACGAATATCGACGTGGAACCGAACTCAAAGCCGTATCTGTTCAAGAGGATAATATCCGACGGGACCGACACGGCGGCGATATTCCTTCTGTTTTTGCTCATATCGTATCTTTTGTTCGCCTCCCCTCTTGCAGGCACGTACAACGCGCATTATGAAAACGCCGAAAAGATAAAAAACGGCGTCGTGGCGGAGCTCGGGGAAGACGCACAGGCGATAACAGACAGGCTGAACGGCGACGTCCGCTATAACGAGGAGCGGTTTGCGGCAAATCTTCACTCGTATCTTATAAAGCTTCTTGCGGGCTTTATCGCGGAGGCGGCGGTGCTTCTGCTCGTACCTCTCGTATCGCGTGAGCGTGCGACGCCCGGGAAGCTTCTGACGGGGCTGATACCGTTCAATGAAAAAAGGCAGACGAAAGCCGCGTGTCCTGCGATATTTTTGAGATTTTTATTCATTTTCATAATAGACAGCGCGATCTTCTATCTGTTTACGGGGATATTCACGTTTCTTCTTATCCCCGTGCTGCGGCTGATCGAAATGCTGTTCAACAAAAAAAACAAGACGGTCTGCGACGCCTTGACGGGCGTTATGATCATAGAAAAATTATCCTATAACGGAATAGATAAATAAACGGAGGAAATTATAATGAAAAAATTTATTGCGTTACTTCTCGTTCTTATTATGACCGCGGCTGTATTCGCCGCCTGCGGAGGATCGGGAGGAGACAATGTCATCCGTATCTGGGTCGGAGAGGAGTCTGTTGAATTTTATCAGACGCTCTGCGACGAATATCTGACGGCGCATCCCGATTTCGGCTATACGGTACAGGTCAAGGGCATGGATACCGGAGCTATCGCCGGCACCATTTCCACCGACCCGAAGGCGGCGGCTGATATATACACCGTCGCGCACGACAATATAGGCAAGCTCGCGTCCACGCAGTGCGCAAAGCCGATAGGCGACGAGTCGCTCATAGCTCAGGTGCTTGCCGATAACCCCGAATCTTTCCAAAACGTCATTTACTCGACTTTAAACGGTCAGAAATATCTGTACGGCGTTCCGTATATCTCCCAGGCGCTTTTCCTGTACTACAACAAGGCGCTTGTGACTGAGGAACAGGCGAAGACGTTTGAGGGACTGAGAGAAGCGGCGAAGGCGGCGGGAACGAAAGCCGTCACCGTAACGGGCGACGACGGATACAATATGTCCTTTGCATTGCTTGCGACAAAGGTTTCCGACCACAGCACGACCGTAAAAATCTACGAGGGCGCTGATTCCGTATCCGGCGGCTCAAAGGGGACCTCAAACTGCCAGGGCGACGATACCGTGGCGATCTTCAGATGGCTGCAGGAATACGCCGCGGATGAAAACGGCTTCAAATGGGCGTCTCCCGACGGCTGGGACGCCGACCTTGACAAATCGAACAACGGCGTGCTTGCCGTCATAGGCGGCGCGTGGCACTACAACACCGCGAAAGCCGCGCTCGGCGAAACGAACCTCGGCATCGCGCTTATCCCGACGTTCACGCTGACCGAAAAATCGGTTGAGGGACTGTCCGGCGTCAAAGCGGGCGACGTTTACAGAGGCGGCACGTTTGCGGACTGCAAGTGCTTTATGATAAACGCAAACTCCTCGAAGGATAAATACGCAAAAGAGCAGGAGCTCATAAAATTCATGTCGAATAAAGAGGCTCAGAACCGCTCGTACCTCGCCTGCCTGAACGTTCCGGCGTACGTCGGCGCGTCCGAATTCATAGAGCAGTGCTACAAGGACGGCAAGGTCACGGAGAGCCAGTACAATCTGGCGGCGATGCAGGTAAGCATGGCGGAATGGGGCATCCCGCAGCCGTTCATCACCGGCACGCTCAACTCCTACTACTATTCAAAGAACGCTCCGTCCGTATTCCGCGCGATAGTCGATAAGACCGCGTACCCGACGACGGGCGACACGATACTTTCCGAAACGGAAAGCCTTGCCGGCATACGAAAAGCCCTGTACCTTGCGGAATACCTCTGGATGCACGGCACAACGCCCAAGGAATTCCCGGCGACGCTCCCCGATCCCGCCTGATCACGGTTTTCGTAAAATAAACATAATCGGATTTATTTGGAGGAAAACATGGGTACTGATGCAAAACGGGACCGCAGAACGAAGCGGTCGGGTTTCTTCAGAAAGATCGGAAACGCTTTTTCCGAGTTCGGAAAGAGATTTACCGACGGATCGATAGGTACCAAGCTTTCACACTTTATATTCGGAGCGGGCAGCATTTACCACGGACAGATAATAAAGGGGATACTGTTCTTCCTCATACAGGCGGGCATCCTCGCCGTAATGATATTCTGTCCGTCGATAAACAACACGCCGTACGGATGGAAAGCGCTTGTAAACCTTTCGCTTAAGAACGTATCCGAGGGCGGCGTGTTCGACCCCGCCACGGGCGAAATGACGGTCGGCTCCGACTGTAAGCTGATGATACTGTTCGGCTTTGTCACAATAGCTTTGATATTCATATATTTCATAGTCTGGAATCTGAACATCGCGTCGTCGTACAAGGCGGACAACGATAAAAAGGTCGGCAAAAAGCCGACGACGTTCAAAGAAGACTGCAAGCAGCTGCTTGACGGTAAATTCCACGTGATGATGCTGACGCCCACGTGCATCGCGGCGACCGTTTTCACGGTGCTGCCGACGATCTTCATGATCGCGCTCGCGTTTACGACGTACAATCAGGAGGATATGCACAAGCTCGGCACAAACCTGTTCAACTGGAACGGCATACAGAACTTCATCTCCGTTTTCACGGGCGAGGGCTCGCTCGGATTTGAGATAAAGAACAGATTCCTGCCCGTACTCGGCTGGACGTTCATCTGGGCGATATTCGCAACGCTGTCCTGCTATTTCGGCGGCATAATCCTGGCGCTTCTCATAAACAAAAAAGGTCTCAAGGGCAAAAAGGTGTTCCGTACGCTGTTCATCCTCACCATCGCCGTGCCGCAGTTCATTTCTCTTCTCGCGGTGCGCAACCTGCTCGGCGAATACGGACCGATCAACTCGCTTCTGCAGAGCCTCGGATGGATACGGGAGCCGATAGGCTTTCTGGGACTCAAGGCGACGGACAGCGAGATACTTGCAAAGGTGATGGTCATTATAATAAATATGTGGGTCGGTATACCTTATACGATGCTTATGACGTCGGGTATACTGATGAACATACCGACAGACCTTTACGAGGCGGCGAGAGTCGACGGAACGTCAACGGTGAAGATGTTCTTCAAGATAACGCTGCCGTACGTAATATTCATCACCACGCCTTATCTCATATCGAGCTTTGTCGGAAATATAAACTCGTTCAACACGATATATCTTCTGACGGGAGGCGGACCGACATATCCCGGCTATCAGGCGGGCGGCACGGACCTGCTCGTGACGTGGCTGTATAAGGTCACGATTGACAAGGGCTCGTATAATACGGGCGCGGTCATAGGTATCTTCACGTTCCTTATCACCGCAACGATAACGCTTATAACGTACAGGCGAAGCAAGGCGTACAATGAGGAGGATACTTTCCAATGAGTAATGATATCAAGATCAAAAAATTCAGCAGTCAGTCAAGGAACCGCCGCATAAGCCTCGCCGTGACGTATACGGTGCTGGCGGTAATGGCAGTCGTCTGGCTCATCCCGCTTCTGTGGATATTCATCTCGGCGTTCCGCTGCGAGTATCAGCCCGACGGTACGTTCATCGGACGCGTAACGAGCAATTTCTTCCCGCGCGCGGTCGGTTTTGAGAATTTCAGACTGCTGTTCACTGAGAAGTATTACGGCGTTGACCACGCGTTTCTGCGCTGGATAGTGAATACGCTGATCATTTCCGTAATCGACTGTATCATTTCAACGTTTCTCGTGCTTTCCGTCGCGTACTGTATCGCAAAGCTGAAATTCAAACTGAGAAAAGCTTTCATGAACATAACGATGATACTGGGACTTTTCCCGGGCTTCATGAGCATGATAGCGATATACTTTTTGCTCAAATCCATCGGACTTTCGGGCAACCCGGAGCACCCGGAGCTTTCGCTCGTCGGCCTCGTCCTCGCGTACAGTGCGGGCGCGGGCCTCGGCTTCCAGATAGCAAAGGGCTTCTTCGACGTCATACCGAACGCGCTCGTAGAGAGCGCAAAGCTTGACGGATGTACTAACTTCAAGGTGTTCTGGAAGATAATACTGCCGCTCGCAAAGCCGATAATCATTTATCAGGCGCTCATGAGCTTCACGGGACCGTGGATGGACTTCATATTCGCAAAGGTCATAATCGGCGCGGATAACGCGAAATACTGGACGGTTTCCGTCGGACTTTACTCGATGCTGTTCGGAACGCACCCGGATACCAACCTGTTCACTCAGTTCGCCGCAGGCTGCGTCATAGTAGCGATCCCGATAGTCACACTGTTCATGTTCTTACAGAAGTACGACGTGGAAGGCGTGACCGCCGGCGCGGTAAAAGGATAGTCGATCAAAAAAAGCATAAGCAAGATAAAAAAATAATTTGCGCAAAATA
>CACZOH010000236.1 GCA_902782785.1 uncultured Ruminococcus sp.
ACGTTTCGTTTCCTTTGACTTCCGTTATCTCTTTATCCCATCCGGAGAAGCTGTAAGTATACGTCTCATCTTCTTCTCTTTCGGGATTGTCGGGTACTGTCACCTCGTCGCCGTAATGATAAGTATTTTCACTTAATACCGTTCCGTCGTAGTCCTTGAATACTACCGTATAGTCGATATATTCGCTTTTTTCGCCGCTGTAGGTCGTTCCGTCAAGCGTTACCTTTGCGGTATACGTGATAACTCCGTCTTTTTCCGTCTTTGCAACGTCCGCTTTTACCGTATCCGTCTTTTCGCATTTATCGCACTTTCGGTTTGCGTAAGCCTCGTTTCCGTTCCACGTGAAGTCCGTGAACTTAAAACTGTGACCTGACGCGGGTATCGTTTCCTCATACGTCTGCTTTGAGAAAGCCGTATTCACGAATATTGCGGTATACGTCGTTTTGCCGTCGTTCTCGCAGCCGGCGCCCGTTGTATTTACGGTCGCGGCTGCCGTTTCGGTCTGCGTTATCGTACCGTCGTTTTTGCTTGTGCGTTTCGCCGTAACGCTTGTATTATCCGCGCTCCACTCGTACGTCGGTTCGTTCCATTCGTGCGCTCTCGCTTCAAATACGGCGGTATATTCGGCGTTGCCGGAAACGGCCGTTATTTCCGGCGTCCATCCGGTGAAAACGTAATAATAAGTCTGATCTGACGGCTTTGACGGCTGATCCGGCTCCGTTACCGTGTCGCCCGCGTTATACTGTACGGATGATATTTCCGCTCCGTCCCAGTTGAGGAAGCTTACGGTATAAACCGTATTCACGCTTTTGATCTCTACGGTAAGCGGTACTTTCAGATTTCCGTTTTCATAAACGTACAGATATATTTCAGCCGTACCGCCGGCTTTTCCTTTTATATAAAGGCGCCCGTTTTCCGTGTACGTCTCGGCTATGACCGCGCCGCTTTCGTCTTTTATTTCGCTTTCCGCAAACGGTTTGAGATCGGCTTTTCCCCAGCTTGGTATGGCTCCGTTCGGTATAAAGACAGACGGTATTTCAGCGTCCTCTCCGACGTTGAGCGAGACCGACGGCGAGGTCGCCGATACGCTTTCAAGCGTTGATCTGCAGATTTCGACCGGGTGAGTTCTGAATTCGTTTTCCGTTCTCTTTTCGACGTCGCCGTCGTTCCCGACGCCGAAAAGCTGTACCCAGTATTTTACGCCGTGGCTCTCAAAAGCGCCTATGCCTATGCTTCCCGACGACGTGTTGAGTATGTTTGCGTTGTGTCCCGGCGAGTTGATCCAAGCCTCTATGACGGCGGCGCCGCTGTTCTGTCCCGCGGCGATGTTTTCCGCGTTAAGATAACCCGCGGTATATATCCCGTTTTCGTCAACGGAAAAACAGGTCTCCCCGTTCGGTCTCGTATGGCTGTAAAACACCGCGCATTCCGCGGCGCGCTGCATCGCAAGCTCCGTGAGGCTCCTGCTCAGCGAGAGCGGTCCCAGACCGTTGTTTGCTCTGTGCCCGTTCACTCTGTTGTAAATATCGGCAAGCTGATCGTATAATTCATCGCCCTGCACGTTTATGTCTACGACGTAAGAATCCTCGTCATACGGAATCCCGTCAGCCGCGGAAGCGATGCTGTTCTGCAAAGCGGATAAACTGACCGAGCCGAAAGATTTGTAAAGTATCGTCGGAGCGCCTCCCTGTTCTCCGATAACAAGAACGAGAGGAGGAGTAATGGAGCCGTTGACTCCTATATTGCTGCAGTAGCTCCATACGATATTCGTATTGTAATACAGATCGACGTTTTCCGTCTTATCGCCGAGACAGCGGCTTATGAACTCCTCTGTAGTTTTTTTTGACGCGCCGGTCGATTCAGCGGCGATTATTTTTACTTTCTCGTTTTCCGTCAGACCTTTTTCTGAAAGAAACTGAAGTACGGAAAAGCCCGAATATCTGTCGTCGTATCCGCTGAAAAGCGAAACGAAGACTGCCGCGCCGTTTTCCGGCACCTCGTACGAGAACGTCTTATTAACGTCCGTTTTCAGATCGGTCACGTATACGCCGGATCCGTTTACGGCGTCTTTTATACCGCACGGATCAAGCGTGGGATATCCCGCGGCGTCTGCGCGCAGAGCAAGGCACGCAGAGGCGGCAGGGATCAGAAGAACCGTCAGAATGATGATCACGAGTCTTTTCATATCCGATATTTTTTTCATTTTACGACCTTTCCTGAACCTGATCAAACGATCGTTTGCTGAGTGAAACAGCTCCGTCTTAAAAACTTTTGATTGAGATGAACTCTTTGCGTATCAAACAAGTAAAATCAAACCGTAAAACGAGCGTTTTACCGTCAATGCACCGGCGTGACGGGTATAGAGGCGTTATTTTGCCGTTGCTCTTTCCGCGGCGATCCTTGACGCGGTCAGAAGGTCCGCGCCGAAGGCCCTTAAGTAATTGCCCTTTTCCGCCGGGACGGTGACCGTTATCGTTTCCACCGCATCATCATATTTTATGTCAACACAGCCGTTTATGCGCTCGGTCAGTGAATTTATCAGATAAAGATCCTCCGCCTCCCTGCCGAGCACGTAATATATCGCGTCCTCCGCGTCGTCCGTTTTGCGCATTGCGGATATGAGTTTGTTTTTAGGTCTGAACTCAAACGTTACGCTCGTCTTTTTCTCTTCCCTGTCTTCATTGACCGTTACCCCGCAGTATCCGTTCTGCGCCAGCTTCTCGCACAGATCGAACGCCGTGACTATGACAACACACAAAACGTTATTCATCATCATGATATCTTCGTTTGTGAAGACGCCGTATCTTTTTCTGTCCTCTCCGCCGTATTTGAGAAAGCAGTAATATGAAAACACGGTGCAGAGCAGCTCCTTTACGTTGACAGCCGCCGAAACAACGTTTCCCGCAAGCGCAGTGATAAGCCTCATATTCGCCTGATATCTGTCGTAGAGCTTTGTATACGTCTGCTTCGCTTTTGACGGCAGACCTTCGCCGTTCAGCTCTCCCATGCATTTAAGAAGCACCGCGGTCTTCATTGAAAGATAATACTCGCCGTCGCTGTTTCCTTCTTTTTTCGGCGCCGCAAGCGTGAAAACGCATTCACGCTGAAATCCCATCGTAACGGGACAGAACGCGCATAAAAGCCGCTCTCCTCCCA
Organism: uncultured Ruminococcus sp.; assembly: GCA_902782785.1. Taxonomy (GTDB): domain Bacteria; phylum Bacillota; class Clostridia; order Oscillospirales; family CAG-272; genus UBA1248. The sequence continues at coordinate 3,157 of CACZOH010000236.1, forward strand.
CCTTTATGAGCGCTGACGACGGGTAACGCGACCTTAAAAGCTCCTTTTGATTATAGATCTCTGCAAAATCCCCGAAGGGACGTCCGTTTTCCATCCCCTTGAAGATCTCTTTTGCCGCGTCGTTGAAAAACGTGACGGTAAATTCCTCATCCGTTATTACCGTCGGATAAGCGTCCGTCCTGTTTACGCTTGCTATAACGTCTGTCAGCTTCATTATCAAACCGTCCTTGACCGGCTTTTGCCGGAATGAAATAAGCCCGAAAGACCGGAAAGTTTTCGGACGATACGGAAAACGCCGGTCGACGCCGCGCGGTCATCCGTCTTTGTCCGTAATAAATTATAACAAAGCGGTCCGCAATTATCTTCATAAATTTATATAGAATTAAATAAAACTACTTGAACAATAAATAAACAAATGTTATAATCAAACCGTAAATCACATTAAAAGCGGGATTTTTTATGAAAAAACTGATTGCTTTACTTATTTTATCATGCACCGTGTTCTGCCTCGCGGCGGGCGTATTCGCGGCTGACGCTCATTCTCTTTCGGATAGCGACCGGAAACGCGCGGAGGAGCTTATAGCCTCCGCTCAGGCGCACGCGCCCGAGGTATCGAACGAAGCGGTAAAAGCCGCTCACGAGGATGAAAGCGTTTCGATGTGGTTCGACCACTCGTACGTCAAAACGCCCGCGGAGACGGTGACGTCTAACGGCAGAAACACTTATCAGGTCAGCCTTGCAAAAAACGAGACAGAATGCTTCTGGCTCCTGCTCGCTCCGCAGAACGACGTGACGGTAACGGTCAAGGTCTCCGATTTTACAAACGGCGGGACCTCGCTTGCGCCGCGCCTTTACTACGGATATTATTTTGAGGACGTTGAAGGACAGACGGTCCTCGATCCGATACCGCCGCTCGACGGTCCGCTTGAGCTCAGGGGCGGCAAAAGCCAGGCCGTGCTCATAAAGATAAAGACCGGTAAGGAAACGCCCGCCGGGCAGTATTCCGCCGTCGTTTCCGTATATGACAACGACAACAATGAGATCAAAAAAGCGAACGTGTACGCGTACGTTTGGGACTTTGCTCTGCCCGACGCTTCCGCGGTAAAGACGCTCGCCGACCTCGGGTGGTGGGCGATTTACGCCGCCGACCCCGAGCTGTACTCGGGCGACGACGGAAAGGCGTATCAATTCTATTACGACACCCTGCTTGAAAACAAGGTGAACGCGTACAGTATGCCGTACATAATGGACGGCGATTACGGCAGTCTTGAGGGCGAGGAGCTTGAGACGGTAAGAGCTTATCTCGACGATCCCGCGGTGCAGGCGTTCAATCCGCTCGGCTGGAAGACCGCTCTTTCGGCGGAGGGGATACAGGCGGCTTACGATTTTCTTTCCGAAAAGCCCGAATGGCTTGAAAAAGCGTACTTCTACCCCGACGGCAACGACGAGCCGATGACGCTCGCTCAGCTAAACAGCGTCATAAGCAACGCAAATCTGATAAAAAGCGTCTGGGGAGAAAAATACAAGCTGATAATCCCGATGCACTGGAACACTCAGCTTGACAAAAAGACGCGCGCGGACCATTTTGAATATCTCAAGGATTACGTGACGGTATGGTGTCCGCACACGTTCTTCTTCAACACTTACGCGGACAAAAAGGCAAACGACGCGCTGACCTACAGGTGCGTCAAAACAACGGAAAACAAATTCGGCACGTTTCCCGAAAGGATGGCGAGGGAACAGGCCGAGGGCGACGAGGTATGGTGGTACGTGACGCGCTTCCCGCACACGCCCGAGATAGCCCTCTCGATAGACGATCCCGAGGTCGATCACCGCATACTTTTCTGGCAGCAGAAACTGTATAACGTAGACGGTTTCCTGTACTACGCCGTAAACGACTGGTACGGCGCCGGCTCGTCTCAGCACAACTGGGGCTGGGATAAGAAGTACGAAAAGGACACGGCTCCGATCAACCCGTTCACGTTCTACGGCAACGGCGTGCTTCTTTACCACGGCGGTTTTGTTGGGCGTCTGCACGAATGCGTTGAATCCGTGCGTCTCGAATCCATACGCGACGGCATAGAGGATTACGACTACTTCAACCTGATCGACAAAAAATACGGCGAGGGAACGAGCACGCTTCTGATAAAGCAGATAACAACGTCTCTCGGCGAATACAGCTCGGACGCGGAGCTTTTCAACAAAATAAGGCTCGCCGCGGGCGATCTCATAGCGCCCGATATAAAGAACGAGCCGGAGGAAACGGAAACGGATAAGGCGGCGGAAACCGAAAAAGAAACGGATAAGGAAACGGAGAAAGCCGCCGAGACCGGGTCCGGAAAACCGGATAAAGGCGGATTTATGTCTTTATGGTATCTTCCGCTGATCGTTATGGGCGTCGCTGTCGCCGCCGTGATAATCGTAAGAGTAATAATAATGCGGAATATATTGAAAAAGTAAAATGAAGATACTTATACTTAACGGAAGCCCGAAATGCGAAAAGAGCGGTACGCTGAAAATGTCAAATGCGTTCGCGCGCGGGATCGCCTCCGTCACGGGCGGTGAAATAAGCGTGATACACGCGGCGGAAAAGCGCATAGAATACTGCAGCGGCTGTTTCATCTGCAAAAAAACGGGCGAGTGCGTATTGGAAGACGATATGGGGGATATACTCGATCAGATAAAGCAGAGCGATTTTGTCATATTCGGCTTTCCGCTTTACTGCCACAGTATGCCCGCGGCGCTCAAGGTAATAGTTGAACGCACGATGCCGCTTACCGCCGAAAAGATAGTAAAAGGCGAAGACGGCAAATATCACCACGCCGAAAGAGAGGGCGCGAAAAAACAGCGCTTCGTTATGATCTGCGGCAGCGGTTATCCCGGAAGCCGTGAGGATTTCATAAACACGGAAAAGACTTTCAGGCGGTCGTTTCCGCAGTGCGACTGCGTCGTTACCGTTGAAGAAAGCCCGCTTTTCAGCATAAAGGAAGCGGAGGCGTTTTCGGGACCGCGCCTTTCCCTGCTCGAGGCGGCGGGCGCGGAATACGCGGAACACGGCGCAGTATCGGAGGCGACGGAAAAAGCGCTTGGCGTCCCGATGATACCTGAGGAAATATATATGAAATTCGCCAACGGCGAAAAAACGGGAAGGTGAGAAAAAATGAGACGAGACGTGATACATTACTATGAAAAAGGCATAGCGGAGATATTTGAGGCGTACAGAGCGGCGGCGATGCAGAAATTCGGCAAGGACTGCCGCGCTGAGCCGTATCATACGCTTTCGTTCGGGTTGAATTACTCGTTCCGGTACAATATGACCGGCGGCGCCTGCACGATCCATTTTATGCCTTACGGCAAAGGGACCGCCGTGGACGTTCGTTACAGCATAGCGCAGATAGCCGGCGCGAGATACGGCGCGCACGATCAGGAGCTTTCTCAATTCGTGACGTCGGTCACGGGCGCGCCCGCACAGAGGCTCGATATAGACGCAGATTCGTTTTTGCTTGATCAGAACAAGGTCACGGCGCATGCCGCGCCTCAAACGCCGGTATACGGTCAGCCCGCGCAAACGCAGTACGGACAAAAGACGGCAAACAGATTCTGCGGAAAATGCGGCAGCAGACTCGTGCCCGGCGCCGCGTTCTGCGGAAACTGCGGAAACAAGATCACATAAAAGGCGGTATTTAAAATGGAATTGAATGAAGAAATGCGCTCCGACGGATTGAAGTACATAGTCGGGCAGTGGCAGGTGGATTACGTTGTAAACGCGTGGTCTGACGACCTTGCGCACATACCCGCGTCCGAATTCAAAAGCGAGGACGGGAACGACTTTTCCGCCATATCGTTTGAGTTTTTTGAGGATCACACCGTGATACTGAAAAACAGTGCGAACGGCAAAGAGGTCAGCGGCGAGTGGGAGCAGAAGGATATGCTCGAATATCGCTATACGTTAAAGGATTTCCTTGCCCTGCCCGAGGGGGCGTTTTGCGAGAATGCGGAAAAGCTCTCCGTCGTTGACGGTCATCTTGCTTTCTCCGTCGGATTTCTGGTAATAGCCATGAAAAAGATCAGGGAAGGTACGGTGACGAAAAAGCCCGATATCGGAGATATCGAAATGAGCGAGGCTGACGCGGCGGATGACAAGCTCGTCGGCAGATATACGCCCGCAAAGGCTTTCTCCGTCATAGGCGGGGATTTCAGGCTCTGCACGAGGGAAGAGGTCGAGGCTGAGATGAAGCGTATGGCGGACGCTGGAGAGGAGCCCGACGGCGGTATGCTCGAAGCTTTCTCCGTAACGGTGGAAATAGCCTCCGACCACAAGTTATATCAGTGGATGAAGCTTCCCGACGGCATATCCGACGAGGAAATAAAAGCCGCGATCGAGGAGGGCGAGATCGCCGCCGTAAAGGACGGGGAATTCTGCACCGGCGCAAACGACTGGAAATGCCTTGACGGAAAGTATTATTACGATACGAAAGAGGAAAGAGAGCTCTTCGGAGAAAAACAGTCCTCCTGGGAAGAGCTGACGTTTGACGAAGACGGTCTTCTGAATTTCGGCTCCGGCATGATGAAGCTGAAAAAGATATAATAACGATGCAAATGAAAAAAGCTCCGCGGCCGCGGAGCTTTTTTCAAGCGTTCCCGAGCGGATTCGAACCGCTGACCTACCGCTTAGGAGGCGGTCGCTCTATCCTGCTGAGCTACGGAAACTTATATATAGAA
>CACZOH010000237.1 GCA_902782785.1 uncultured Ruminococcus sp.
CGGTCTGTCATACACTGCGTTTGAATACTCGGATATTAAAGTCGACGGCAGGACCGTCACGGCAAAAATAAAAAACACCGGTGACTGCGACGGCGCGGAAACCGTACAGCTTTACATCGGACAGAAGGATCCCCGGTTTTTCCGTCCGGTAAAGGAGTTGAAAGGCTTTGCCAAGGTGTTTCTTAAGCGCGGTGAGGAAAAGGAAGTCGTCTTCACGCTGAACGACCGTTCTTTTTCCGTATGGAACAACGGATGGGTGATACCGCGCGGAACGTACCGCGTTATGCTCGGCTCGTCCGTGCGCGATATAAGGCTTGAGGCTGAAATCGAAATCGAAGGAGAGGATCCGGAAACGCCCGACGAATTGAAGGGCACGTTTTATGAAACTCTTAAAGGAAAGCCGAAAAGAGAAGAATTTGAGCTTCTGACGGAAATACCCGATGAAAAAGAGCCCGTAAAAGGCGAATACACGATGGACAGCACTTGTCTTGAGATGAAAGACAAAAGCGTAATTATGAAATTCCAGTATGCGCTGACGAAAGCGCTTACCTCAAAGGTCACGGGAATAAAAAAAGACGAGAACGATCCCGCGTACAAAATGATGGTGACGTCCGCGCTTGACTGTCCGATGCGTTCCGTCGTCATACACGCCGCGGGCAGGATAAAAGAAAGCTTTATCCGCGGGCTGCTCGATATGGCAAACGGACACGTTATAAAAGGCATAAAGAAAATGATCGGAAAAAAGCGGGATACAGAATGAAAACAAGAAAATCATTAACTTCAGTAAAAGCAAGCAAAGCGGTATCCGTATCTTGTTTCATAGTTTATCTTGTCGCGTATATCACAAGAAATACTTATCCCGCGTCGATCGTTCATCTGACCTCCGCAAATCTGCTGTCGCAGTCACAGGCGGGGCTTATAAGCACGTGTTATTTTGTGACGTACGGCGCGGGACATCTGATAAACGGATTTCTCGCTGACCGCATATCGCCCGTATTCATGCTCATAACCGGTATCTGCGGCACCGCCGCCGCAAACGTGACGATGACGCTAGTAATGCCGAACGCGCCCGTTATGACCGCCGTATGGTGTTTGAACGGCTGGTTTGAGTCAATGCTTTGGGCGCCGATCGTCGCCATTCTCTCGGGAATGATAGCGCCGTCAATGCGCCGCAAAGCAATGCAGGCTATCTCAAGCTCGCGCTGTATCGGAATGATAACGGCGTATCTTCTGACGGCTTTGTCCTCTTACTTCAATTTCGGCACAGCGATCCCGTATATCATAGCCGCCGTCTGCGCCTTGCTCACGTGCGTTCTGCTCTCGGTCGTGATAAAACGCTCCTTCTCTGCGGACGACGTTGTTGAGGTCGGGCTTCCCGTGAAAAAAGAAAACAAAGAAAAACAAAGCCGCCCCATTCTCAAGCTTCTCGCCGCAAGCGGAGCGTTCATTTTCGCCGTGCCCTCCGTATTTCACGGAATGCTGAAGGACGGCGTGAACACGTGGGTCCCGTCGTTTCTTAAGGATTCCTTCCATACGGACGAGTCGTTCTCTACCCTGCTCGCGATAGCGATACCGGTCGCGGGGCTTGCCGGCGTGGCTTTCGGCAATTTACTGCTCGGAAACAAAAGGCTTCATAAAAATCACTCCGTCATCGGTATCATAATAATGCTTTTGACCGCTGTTCCCACTTCCGTTCTGCTCGGCGCGGAATATATGCCGCTTTTCGTCGGCGTTATTTGTCTGTGCACGATATCGCTTTTAATGGAATCGTTTTGTCATATCTTTTCCGTTATGATGCCGACGGAGTTCGCGGTATTCGGCAAAGCTTCAACGGTTTCCGGTATATTCAACTCGCTCATATACGCCGGATCCGCTTTGTCAACGTACGTTTTCGGCGCCGTGGCGGAGCATATAGGCTGGAATATGACGGTCGCGCTGTGGCTTTCGCTCGCTGTTGTGTCGGCGCTCCTGCTGATCATGGGTATTAAGCCGTGGAACAGGTTTTTAAGCGATCCCAAATCTTACGGTTAAAGGTATTATATGATTTATTTACAGCGTTTTGATCTTCCGGGTGAGGATAAGGAGACCGAATACAAGCTGCACGGAAGTCCCGCGCTTGATTTCGGCTGTTATTCCGGCGACGGATATCCGTTCGGGCTTTTCATATATAAATGCCTTGACAGACTGGATTTCACATCGTCAGTCACCGTTCTTTGCGGTGAAAACGGCTCCGGAAAGTCAACGCTTTTGAACGTCATTGCGGAAAAACTGAAAATTCAGCGGAAAACGCCGTATAACAAAGCGCCGTGCTTTTCCGACTTCGTCTCGCTTTGCCGCGCAAAAACGGCGAAAGAGATACCGGACGGCAGCGCGATACTGACAAGCGACGGCGTTTTTGATTTTCTGCTCGATATGCGCGCTGTAAACGACGGGATAGAAGCAAGCAGAAACACGATTTTCAAAACGTACCTCGATGATAAAAAATATCTGCGCGACAACGGCTATCAGATGAGGAGCCTCGACGATTACGACGAGCTTAAAAGATATAACGAAATAAGGCGTTCGACACTTCCCGAATATACGGTCAAAAGAATGAAAGGGCGTGATATCACCCTTCATTCAAACGGTGAATCCGCCCTTGATATATTTGAAAGTTCTGTTAAGGAAAACGCTCTGTATCTGCTCGACGAGCCGGAAAACAGTCTGTCCGCCGCTCATCAGAAAGAGCTTGCGGGGTTTATTTCCGACTCAGCGCGGTTTTATGACTGTCAGTTCGTTATATCGTCGCATTCGCCGTTTATACTCTCGATAAAAGGCGCGGTCATATATGATCTTGACAGCGACCCCGTATGCGTCCGTAAATGGAGCGAGCTTAAATCCGTAAGAGATTATTACGAGCTCTTCAAAGAGCGTGAAAACGAATTTTAAATCATTTCCTTTTTTATCTTTTTCTGTCTGTCAAATACGCCGAACGCCTCGGCGTATTTTGTTTTGTTCAGGCAGCCGCGCATACGCGCGAGGGACGTGTAATAATCGTAGTACGCAAAATCGCGGCTGTTTGTAATGAACCAGTGCTTTTTCATCCCCTCGCACCAGAGATCGAATCCGCGCGTTATATCCACGTATATATACGGCGTAAAATCGGGATCGTCCTCCCAGTTTTCCGTGAAATACACGGGCGCGTAACAGCGCTCGCCTTTTATTCTCTCACACTCCACAACGCTTGCGAGGAACTGCGCGTCGCGGACTATTCTGTGAGTTCTGTCGTGATCCTTGTGCATCGTGCTCTTCCAGTGCGTTATGATAACGTCGGGACGTACCTCTCTTATCACGTTTGCGGTTTCACAGCGCACGTTATCGTCGTCCGGAAGCTCGCCGTCAGCGTAAGGAAGAACGTACGCTTTGCCGTTCATCAGCCCGGCAAACGCTTCCGCCTCCGAGATCTTCTGCCGTTTGTAATCCTCTACGGAAATATGCGGAGGATTTCCCCTCTCTCCCGCGGTCAGCGCAAGAGTAAAGCTCTTCCCGCCGTCCACCGCGTTTGATGCGAGAACTCCGCCCGCCGTAAGCTCCGCATCGCCTATATGTCCGCCTATCGCAAGTATCGTTTTAGCCATACCGTTCCTCCGTTTTTGATATTCTGTTTATCAGTCTGCGACGTCGACGTCGGGGATGATCATAAGCTCATAGTCGGGATACATTTCGCCGACCGTTTTATAAAGCGTCCGTATCGCTTCATTTTTGTCTGTTTCAAAGCTTATCACAACGTCAAACCGGATCGTCCTGTTTTCCGTATCGGCGTAAAAACCGTGCATCTGCAGAGCCCAGTCGAATGACATAACGGCTTTCTGTACCGCGTTGCGTATCCCCGCCGCCTCGTCGTCCGACGTATTGAACGAATATACGCCTATACCGGTTAAGATAATGCCCGTCTTGTGAAATACGTCCGTCTGTATCCTGCGCGTTACGCGGTCAACCTCGTCAACGCTCATCGTGTCCGGCAGTTCGATATGTACGGAGCCGTAGTTTTTGTTCGGACCGTAGTTGAATAACGTCACGTCGTACGCTCCGAGCACCTCCTCCTCCGAGCAGATTATCTCTTTCAGTTGTTTTGTCGTCTCTGCGTCCTCGCGCTTTCCGATGATGTCGTTCAGCGTTTCAATCATCATTTCGATACCGGCTTTGATGATGAATCCGGCGATGACGACGCCGACGTACGCTTCAAGCGAAACGTGCCAGATAAGATATACGATCGCAGAGGCGAGCACGGAGGCGGAAAGTATCGCGTCAAACAGCGCGTCGGAGCCTGACGCTGTGAGCGCGCCGGAATTGACCTTTTTGCCCTTCTTTTTTACGTATATACCGAGTATCAGCTTTACGACTATGGCGACTGAAATTATGATTATGGATACAGTATTGTACTCTGCGGGCTCCGGAGTTATTATCTTTTTGACGGATTCCACAAGCGAAGTGATACCGGCGTACAGCACGAGCGCGGCGACGATCATTGAACTCAGATATTCGATCCTGCCGTAACCGAGCGGATGTTTTTTGTCGGGCTGTTTTGCTCCGAGCTTGGCGCCGATTATCGTGACGATAGAAGACAGAGCGTCCGACAGATTGTTTACCGCGTCGAGTATCACGGCGATCGAGTTTGACACAAGCCCGACGAACGCCTTGAAACCGACGAGAAACAGATTTGTCACAATGCCGATTATACTTGTTTTTACTATCGTTTTTTCCCTGTTTGCGTTTAACGCTTCAATATTCTCGTTTGACATACCGACCTCCGTGAACATCGTAATTCCCGAAACGTATATTTACTCTGAAAGTGATCTTGCAAAATCGGATGCGCGCTTCAGATCATCCTCCGAGGGCAGACCCTTGTTGATGAAGATCCACGACGCGGCACAGTGAAACTCTTTGTCGCTCAGTTTTATTCCGAGTTCATCCGTGACACGCTTTACCGCCTTCCAGGTCGAAGCGCCGGAAGCGGCGGTGTTCATATTGACTGTCTCACCTATTTTTTCCTTGTTTCTTTCAAGGAATTCTTTTACCTCTCTGTCGATATCGGCGGCATACATCGCGTTTATAAGAAACAGTCTGTCAACTTTCTCGGTCAGATCAACGGAAACGTCGAGCGCCTCCGTCTCAAGCGCGGATGATACGGCGTCGGCGAGCTTTTTGGTATTTCCCTTTTTTGATTTTGTAAAATAACGGATCGCTGTTTTCATATCCGGATTCTCCTTAATAATACATTTTCTTTTTTATCCGACCGCTTTTTCGACCGCCGCGCGAACGTCCTTCATATCCTCCGTCGGTTCAAAACGGGCGATAACCGTCCCTTCGCGGTCGACTAAGAATTTTGTGAAGTTCCATCCGATATAAGTCTTTTCACCGAATTTCTTGTTGTTCATTTTTGCAAATTTGTTGAGAGCCGCGTTCTTGAGCCCTTTGCCGAAGCCCTCAAACGGTTTTACCGACGCGAGGTATGCAAAAAGCGGATCCGCGCCGTCACCGTTTACGTCTATCTTTGCAAACTGCGGAAATTCCGTTCCGAACTTCATCGTGCAGAATTCGTGGATCTCGTCGTCGCTTCCGGGCGCCTGTCCGGCGAACTGGTTGGACGGAAAATCGAGTATCTCAAAGCCTTTATCGCGCAGGTCCTTGTACATCGCCTCAAGAGGCTCGTAATGCGGCGTGAAACCGCAGCCCGTCGCCGTGTTGACGATAAGCAAAACCTTTCCCTTGTATTCCGAAAGGCTTACGTCGTTTCCCTTTCTGTCTTTTACGGTAAAATCATATACTGTCATTTTTGTTTTCTCCCTTATATATTATTTTTATTTTTATCCTCATCAAGCATTTTATAAAGTATGCGGTACAGAGTCAGAGCGTCTTCCTGACTCAGATTGAGCTCCTTTGCAAGCGACCCCGGAACACAGAGCGCTTTATCTTTCAGCTCTTCACCGTCTTCCGTCAGCGTGACGACGATATTTCTCTCATCATCCTTGTCCTTTTCCTTTTTGATATAGCCTTTTTCCGCAAGCTTGTGCAAAAGCGGAGTGACGGTGTTCGATTTAAGACACAGCGCCTCGCCAAATGTCAAAGAAACAGTTTACAGTTATGATTGCACGCGATGCGTGCAAGTTATGAGTTGAGGCTTCGCCTCAACGTTATGATATGAGTTTCGCAAACGTGCCGCAGGCACTCATAACTTGCGGAGCAATCATAACGCGCGTCAGCGCTCATAACGTTCCGCGTAAGCGGAACTCATAACTGCCGACTGTCCTTTGGGACAATCGGCTAACGGGAGCTTTTATTCACAGCACCTCGGAAAGCGATCGGCGCGTATTTCCGTCCCTGCCGGTGACGGTCTCCGCCTCGAGCATGGAGCGTATGATCGCCTCCTCCACCGTCTCCGTAACGGAACGGAAAACGGGTTCGAGCCTGTCGTCATTCAGTATCACGGGGTGCCAGACGTCCTCGGACGTCTTCATCCTGTTTGCGGTGCTGAATATCACGGCGATCTCGCCGCTGCCGCCGCTCGTGATCCCGCCGGTGCGGGCGAG
>CACZOH010000238.1 GCA_902782785.1 uncultured Ruminococcus sp.
GAGCGTGTGGGTCGCGGCGGATATAAAAGCGGAGGCTTTATCCGGCTTGTGCACGTTCGACGCGGTCGTCTGCACTACCGTCGGCGAGTTCACGTTTCCCTGCTCCGTCAGAGTTTATAACGTGACGGTCCCGGACGCGGACAAGGCTGAGTTTTACCTTGAGTATTTCCTCGATCCGTTCACCGGTCTGGCGGGGGACAGATGGGGAGAGGACAGGATGAGGTTTTTATCATCCTTTGCCGAATCGCTTTCAATGATACGAAACAACAGTATGGATATCATCGTCATACCGCTTCTGACGGACGCGAAAAGCAAACGCGTATCCGGGACGGAATGGGAGCTTGATTTCACCTATGTTGAAAAATACGTCGACTTTATGATGAAAAACGTGCCGGTGAAGCGTTTCGCCGTGCGCTCGATCATAGCGAGCGTCAACGGAGACGTGCTTCCGATGATAGATTACGACGGCAGCGTTAAGAACGTAAAATACAAAACGCCGGAAGCCGAGGCGTGGCTTTACGCATATTTCAAAGGGATTTACGAATTCTTTGAGAAAAAAGGCATCCTCGGTATGCTTCAGTTCAGACTTCAGGACGAGCCGCATTACACGGACTGCTGGATATGGGCAAGAGAGATATGCCGCAAAGCCGCTCCCGGCGTAAAGTGCGGCGAGCCGATCGACGAGCATCCGTCGGGACTCGGTCTGCAGGGTCATATAGACACGTATATACCGCGCATAAACGTATACGAGCCGGGCGCGGACTACTACGACAGGATGAGAGCCGATGGCAAGGAATTATGGGTATATTCCTGCTGCTTCCCCGAGGAGGCGTGGTGGCTGAACAAATTCATCGACCATCCCTTCCGTCACAGCAGAATGATGTCGTGGGCGTGCTACGAAAGAAAAATACAGGGCTTTCTGCACTGGGGCTATAACTACTGGTCGGAGACGAGCTTATACGGCACGTCGCCCGCGGCGCGCTTCAAGGGAGACGGATTCATAGTATATCCCGATAAAGAAAATCTCCGGGTCATACCGTCCACAAGACTGCTTGCGACCGCGGAGGGCATAATCGAATACGAGCTTCTGAAGATCGTTGAAAAGACGGATCCCGCGGAGGCTCACGCTATATGCGCGTCCGTCGCGCGGTCGTTTACGGATTACAACGACGATCCGGAAAACCTCGAATTTGCGCATATCAGGCTCCTGCAGGCTGCCGAGGAAGCGGCGAACAGATGAAAAAGGCGCTTAAATATTTCATAATATCCGCCGTCGTGCTCGCGCTGGAAGCGCTTCTCATGAGGCTCGGCAAGGTCGGCTTCGGTTTCGGCGTCGCCTTCGCGGCGGCGTACTCGCTTACGCTGAATCTCATAAAAAAGCCCGTTATTTCGGCGATATTCACGTTTCTTGCAGTCGACGCCGCGTGTCTTGCCATGCCCCGTCAGCATATAGGTATATGGGGCTTTACCGTTTTTTGCGCGGCGCTGTCCGTCGTACTCGTATGGCTTACGACGAAGCACGAATACGGTTTGCTTTTGTCCGACGCTTTGGGTGTTCTGTCGTTTTACGTGCCGCTTTATCTGCTCTGCAAATACGTCGGGCAGTTCTTCATCACGCCGAACGACGAATATTTAAGGCTCGTCGAATATACGCACTACCCGTTAATGATTGGCTGTGCTGCAGGCGGCGTTATCGCTTTCCTTGCCGTTCCCGCCGTGAGAGTGCTTGCGCGCTATAAAGAGGAGAAAGCGGCAGAATTAACAAAATAACACTATATATATTTAAAAAATGGTGTTATACTGATTTTTACTAAATTTTTTTATCAGAGGTCCTTGATCCAAATGGCTTATAAAGAAGACAAATACGTACAAACGCTGCCGGGCACGCTTATACCGTGCATCCCCGTCAGAGGATCGGTGGCATTTCCGGGTATAACCGTCAATCTTGAATTGACGCGCGATATTTGCAAAAACGCGTTCGATCTCGCAAACGAGACGGACGGTTACGTTTTTCTCGTTTATCAGAACGATCTGTCCGCCGACAAACCGACCGAACAGGATCTGTTCCACATCGGTACGGTGGCAAAAATAAAACAGTCCGTCAAGGGAGCGGACGGAACGGTGAGAGCTTTGTTTGAGGGCGATTACCGCGCCGTCGCGGGCCCGTTCGTTTTCGCGCGCAGAATGGTGCGGGCTCAGCTCGTGGCGCGCGAGGTTCTTGCAAACGGAGCCGAGAGCAAAAACGAAGAAGCTCTCCGCCGCGCTTTATGCGACGCCGCGGAGGAAACCGCGCAGTACAACGCAAAGCTTTCAAGGCAGATAGTCCTCGTTATGAACGCGATGACGTCTCTGCCTCAGCTCTGCGACTTCATCGCCGCCAATATTCTGGCAAAGGCTAAAGACAAACAGCTTGTTTTGTCGGAATTCGACCCCGTTTCACGCGCAAAACTGCTTCTCAGCCTGCTCGATACGGAAAAATCCATACTCGAAGCCGAGGCGCGCATACGCGAAAAGGTAAAGGAAGCGATGGATAAAAACCAGCGCGACTACTACCTGCGCGAGCAGATAAAGGCGATAGAGGAGGAGCTTGACGAGGAGGACGAGGAGATAGCCGAATATCTCGATATCCTCGATAAATCAAAGCTTGAGGGCGAAAACCGGGAGAAGATCAAAAAAGAGATAAGAAAGCTTTCAAAATCGCCGTATACGTCGGCTGAAAGCTCTGTCCTGCGCAATTACCTCGACACCGTGTTCGATATACCGTGGGGGATATACACAAAAGACAAGGCCGATATAAACGAGGCGAGGCGCATACTCGACCGCGACCACAGCGGTATGGAAAAGGTAAAGAAAAGGATACTTGAGTTTCTTGCGATAAAGCAGCTCAACCCGGCCGCAAAAAGTCCGATACTCTGCTTCGTCGGCCCTCCCGGAGTCGGCAAAACTTCCATAGCGTCGTCTGTCGCCGAGGCGACGGGACGCAGGTTCGTACGCGCTTCGCTCGGCGGTATACGCGACGAGGCTGACATAAGAGGTCACAGAAAAACGTACATAGGCGCTATGCCGGGCAGGATAATAAACGCCATTATCACCGCGGGCTCAATGAATCCGCTTATACTTCTTGACGAGATAGACAAAATGGCGAACGATATGCACGGCGATCCCGCGTCAGCCATGCTCGAGGTGCTTGACGGCGAGCAGAACTCCACGTTCCGCGATCATTTCATAGAAATGCCCGTGGATCTTTCGCAGTGTATGTTCATATGCACGGCGAACACGCTCGACACCGTTCCGCGTCCGCTTCTTGACAGGATGGACGTGATAGAGCTTGACTCATATACGAGAAACGAAAAATTCACGATAGCGAAAAAGCATCTTATACCGAAGCAGAGAAAGCGCAACGGGCTCAAAGCCTCTCAGTTCGCGCTTGACGACAGCGCGTTATACGATCTGATAGACAGTTACACGCGCGAGGCGGGCGTCCGCAATCTCGAAAGGCTCATAGGCGCCCTGATGCGCCGCGCCGCTGTCGATCTCGCTGACGGCAAGGCGAAAAAGATCACCGTCAGAAAAGAAATGCTCGAAACGTATTTACAGGGACACCGTTTCCCGCCCGAGAAGATAGAAGAGGACGACGAGGTGGGCTGTGTGAACGGCCTTGCTTACACCTCCGTCGGCGGAGATCTGCTCAAGGTGGAGGCGGCGGTAACGGACGGTACGGGAAAGCTGGAGCTTACAGGCTCTCTCGGCGACGTGATGAAGGAATCCGCGCACGCGGCGATAACATATATACGCACGGTTGCAGACAAGCTTGAGATACAGGGCGATTTCTACAAAACAAAGGATATACACGTCCACGTTCCGGAAGGCGCCACGCCAAAGGACGGACCGAGCGCCGGCGTCACGATGATGACCGCGGTCGCCTCGGCTCTTTCCGGCACTCCGGTAAGGCGCGACACGGCTATGACCGGCGAGATAACGCTGCGCGGAAGAGTCCTGCCTATCGGCGGACTGCGCGAAAAGACGATGGCGGCGTACACCGCGGGCGTAAAGCGCGTGCTTATACCGTACGACAACATATCCGATCTGCGCGATATAGATCCGCTTGTGCGCGATTCGCTTGAATTCATACCGTGCAAGACCGCGGACGACGTTTTCGGCAATGCGTTTGCAAACAAATAATATGCTGAATTTACAGAACACAAAGCTTCTGATCTCCGCGGGCAAGCCGGAGCAGTTCCCGTCCGGGATACCGCAGATAGCGTTCTCCGGGCGGTCCAACGTCGGGAAAAGCTCTCTTTTAAACACACTTTTAAACAGAAAAGCTCTCGCGCGCGTAAGCTCCGCGCCGGGCAAAACGGTGACGGTAAACTTTTATCTTATAGACAACTCTCTTATCTTCGCCGATCTGCCGGGCTACGGTTACGCCAAACGGTCGTACGATAAAAAAGAGGACTTCTCCTCTCTGGTCGACGCTTATCTTACGGGTTGTTCCGATATCGCTCTGATATTGCAGCTCGTCGACCTCAAAGTCGGGTTGACGGAATACGACAGGATGATGCTCGACTGGATGAACAAAAGCGGCGTGCCGTTCTGCGTCGTCGGGACGAAAGCGGACAAGCTGAACAAAACGGAATTGAACAAAGCCGTTTCGGCTCTCTGCTCCGACAAAGACGTCGGAGCCGCGCCCGTGATACCGTTTTCGTCTTTGAACGGTACGGGCAAGGACGACGTGTGGCGGCAGATTACAAATAACGTCTGAATGAAAAAGAAAACTGTTATCATTATCGCGGTGC
>CACZOH010000239.1 GCA_902782785.1 uncultured Ruminococcus sp.
AAGATAGACGCAAAATTTTTAAAAGACGGAGAGCTTGAGATAAACACGGTCGTTTCCGCAGATAACGCCTCGTATATAAACCCGGAATACGTGATCAAAGCGATATGCAAGTATCTTTCGCTCGATCTGTCTGACCCGAATACGTGTCTTTACACGGTTCTGCGGACAAACGTATATAACCGTAATAATGAAAGTTTTAAATAAGAAAGGTCGGTTTTCGTATGCAGAGTAAATGGATATGGTACAGAGGTGATTACGAGATTTATCACGGTCTTTTGCTTCACAGCAGAAGACGTGAATTTGACGTGAATATTCCGCCGTTCTGGTGTCAGCCGACGGTATATCCCACGGTCTCGTTTACCAAAACGTTTGAAGCAAAGACCGAAGGATACGTAAAAATAATCGCGTGCGGCGACGGATTCGTGCGCTTTGACGGAGATAAAAAATATCCGATGGGAAAGGACATATTCTTTTCAGAGGGTACGCACAGGATAGACGTGACGGTAAATAACCCGAACGGTCTTCCGTGTATCTACGCCGTTTCCGACACAGTTTACACGGACAGGTCGTGGATGGTCTCGGACAACACGAGCACAGCCATAAACGCAGGCGACAATCCCGCTTATACAGACCCGGCGTCGACGCCTGAAAATTTCCCGTTTTCATACCGCCGCATTATGCCTGTCAGCATCAAGTCTTCGGGCGACGGCATGCTTTACGATTTCGGTTTTGAAACGTTTGCGGAGCTTATGATAGAAAACGCCGTGGAAAACGTTGCCATGACCGTATATTTCGGAGAGTCCGCCGAGGAAGCGACGGATATGAAGGATACGTATCTTTACGAGCATATAGAGGGTATGATGAGCTACCGTTTATCCGCCCGCGCGTTCAGATATGTATATATCCCCGACAAAACGGCGGCGAGTCTCAAGGTCTGCGCGTATTATGAATATATCCCGCTTGAGGATATCGGAAGCTTTGAGTGCGAGGATAAACTTATAAACGACGTTTGGAAAACGTGCGCGTACACCTTCCACCTCTGCTCGCGCGAGTTCTTCCTTGACGGTATAAAGCGCGACAGATGGGTATGGTCGGGCGACGCTTATCAAAGCTATATGATAAACGACTACCTTTTCCACAACAATGAAATCACGAGAAGAACGATAACCCTGCTTCTCGGAAAACCGCCGTATAAACAGCATATAAACAGTATAAACGATTATTCGATGTATTTGATCTGCGGCGTTTACGATTATTATTTTTCAAGCGGAGACGCGGATTTCGTAAAATTCGTAATGCCGAGAGTCAAAGAGCTTTATGACTTTGCGATATCACGTCTTGACGAGCGCGGATACGTCGTACAGCGTCCCGGCGACTGGATATTCATTGACTGGGCGGATATAGATAAAGCCGGGGCAAGCGCCGGCGAACAGATGCTTCTGTATAAAGCCTCACGCGCTATGAGCAGGCTTTACGCCGTATGCGGCAAAAACGGATCAGAATACGAAGCTTACGCCGAAAATCTGAGGGAAAGAATAGACCGTGACTTCTGGCGCGCCGATCGCGGCGCTTACGTTGACAGCGCGGATTCGGGACTTGAGAAGGTCGGCCGTCATACGAACGTGCTCGCTCTGATGACCGGCACGGCTGACGAAGAAAAGAAAAAACTGATAATAGAAAACGTGCTCAAAAACGAGGATATACCGCATATAACGACGCCGTATTTCGGCTTTTATGAGCTTGACGCGCTTTGCGAATGCGGAGAGCTCGATTACGCAACGGAACAGATACGCTCCTACTGGGGCGGAATGCTGAAGCTCGGTGCTACCTCTATATGGGAGCAGTATCTGCCGCACGAAAAGGGAACGGAGCATTACGCGATGTACGGAATGAAATACGGCAGATCGCTCTGCCACGCGTGGGGCGCAGGTCCCGTATATCTGCTCGGAAGATACTATCTCGGAGTCAAAGCGACGTCTGCCGGAGCGGAAACGTTTGAGGTCAGACCGCATACGGGCGGACTTGATAAAATAATGGGCACTGTACCGTTGAACGGCGGATATGTCTACGTAGAATATGAAAACGGCAGACTTAAGGTCTATACGGACAAAACCGGCGGAACGCTTATTTTAGGAAACAAAAAACTCGCCTTGAAAAAGGACGAGAATTTGATTGTGGAACCTGTTAATCCATAATACCATTTTTTTTGAGCATCGGATAAAGCGGACGTACGATAGCCGGCGTCAGCACAACAGCGACTGACAGTTCAATCGCTCCGTTTACGCTGATTACGATACCCATAACGGTCTTGACGATCTCAAAAGCGTCCTTGAATTCCTTAATCATGCCGCCGAAAACATAAATCGCGGATATAACGAGGATTGTATTTGTAAGCGTACCGGCTATCGCCGCGCCGATACAGCCGCCTATAACGCCGAGCTTTGTTTTATAAAGAGCCTTAAATACGAGAGCCGCAGCGAGACCTACGAAAAGGCGCGGGAGAACGGAAATGAGCGGGTTTATGAAAAGTATGTTTTCAGCTGAACCGCTCGTTGCCGCGCGTATAACGCACATTATACCCCACATTGCGCCGAGCGCAATACTGTATTTCCATCCAAGCATTACAGAACCGATTATAACTATAACGTGTAAAGTCGTTATCGCTATAAGACCGGTGGAAATATAACCGGTGTATGGTACGAACGTCATAACTACTATTATTGCGAAAAATATACCGCATAATGCCAGCTTACGCAGCTTGTTTTTATCAAAAGCTTTATTTTTTAAAGTGCTCATATTTAACCTCACATTAACCAATGTAAAAAATATTATATCAAAACGTGCGTATTTTGTCAATATTGATTGTTTACAAATTTCAAAATAAGCGGTATAATAATTATGTTTAACTTTACGGAAAGAAAAAGCGTATGAAATTACTTGTAGTTGTAGATTATCAAAACGATTTTGTGGACGGCTCGCTCGGTTTTCCGGGCGCCGAAAAGCTCGAGACTCCTATCATGGAGAAGATACAGCAATATATAATCGACGGCGGTGAGGTCGTCTTTACTCTTGATACGCACGCGTCGAATTATCTTGATACGGAGGAGGGGAAAAACCTTCCGGTACCGCACTGTATAAAAGGCAGCGACGGACATAAGCTGCACGGCAACGTCGCGCGCGTATCAAAATTCGCCTCCGCGATATTTGAAAAAGGAACGTTCGGCTGCGAAGCCTTGTTTGAATACATACTTGACGGAAAGTATGAGGAAATAGAGCTGTGCGGTCTTGTTTCCAATATATGCGTTATTTCAAACGCCGTTATTGCAAAGACGGCGGCTCCGTACGCGCATATAATAGTCGACGCAAGATGTACAGCATGCGCCGATAAGGATATGAACGAAAAAGCGCTTGATATGCTTGAAGCGCTTCACGTAGAAGTGCTCAACAGGGAAAGGGTATGAATATGACAGAGAAAAATTATACTTTGCTATGTGATTTTTACGAGCTGACGATGGGCAACGGCTATCTGCTCAACGGCAAAAAGGACAAGATTTGTTATTTTGACGTGTTTTTCCGCCGCGTCCCGGATAACGGAGGATACGCCATCGCCGCGGGACTTGAGCAGGTTATAGAATACATTAAAAATCTGCACTTTGACAAGGACGATATAGAGTTTCTGCGCACAAAAAAACTGTTTTCCGAAGATTTCTTATCATATCTTTCGGATTTCAGATTTACGGGCGATATCTGGGCAATACCCGAGGGTACGCCTATTTTCCCGCACGAGCCGATACTTACCGTACGCGCCAAGGCTCCCGAGGCGCAGCTCGTTGAAACGTTTATACTCCTTTCCGTCAATCATCAGTCGCTTATTGCGACAAAATCGAGCCGCATCGTGCGCGCGGCAAAAGGCCGTCCCGTTTCCGAATTCGGATCCCGCCGTGCTCAGGGCGCTGACGGAGCGATACTCGGTGCGAGAGCCGCGTATATAGCTGGCGCGGCGGGAACCGCGTGCGCAATATCGGATATGATTTACGGCGTACCCGCGGGCGGTACCATGGCACATTCATGGATACAGATGTTCGATTCGGAATACGAGGCGTTCGACACATACTGTAAAACTTACCCTCAGGCGGCGACGCTGCTCGTAGATACGTATAACGTTTTGAAGGAAGGCGTGCCGAACGCGATAAAAGCGTTTGACAACAATTTCGGAAAAGACAGACGAGACGTCAATCTCGGTATCAGAATCGACTCGGGCGACATAGCGTATCTTTCACGCCGCGCCCGTGAAATGCTCGATCATGCGGGTTATCCGCACTGCAAGATAATTGCCTCAAACAGCCTTGATGAATTCACGATACGCGATCTGTTGAATCAGGGCGCGTGCATCGACGCTTTCGGAGTCGGTGAAAGACTTATAACCAGTGAAAGCGAGCCGATCTTCGGCGGCGTATACAAGCTTGCCGCGATAGAAGACGAACGCGGAAAAATAACGCCGAAGATAAAGATAAGCGAAAACACTTCAAAAATAACAAATCCTCATTTCAAGACCGTTTACCGTTTGTTTGACAGAAAAACGGGCAAGGCGCTGGCGGATCAGATATGCCTGTACGACGAGGAAATAGACGACACGAAGCCGCTTGAAATATTTGACCCGGATTATACTTGGAAGCGCAAGACGCTGAGCGATTTCAAAGCGGTCAAGCTTATGAAACAGATTTTCAAGGACGGTGAGCTTGTATATAAAACGCCGTCCATAAAAGAGATACGCGATTACTGTGCAGAACAGATGGAAACGCTCTGGGATGAGGTAACGAGATTCGAAAATCCTCACGATTATTACGTTGACCTTTCCGAAAAGCTTTGGAACATCAAAAAGGATCTGCTTGACAATCACGGAAAACAGGGAGGCAATAAATAAATGAACTACGGGTATTATAACGGCGAATACGCTCCGCTTGACGAGCTTAAGGCGCCTGTACTTGACAGAGCTTTTTACTTCGGAGACGGAGTTTACGACGTGACTACCTACGTTAACGGCAGATATTTTGCTATGGACAGCCATTACGAACGCTTTACGAACAGCTGCCGCCTGATAAACATAGAGCCGCTTTGGTCTAAGGAAGAATTAACGGCAATATTTGATAAACTTGTAGCGCTTACAAAACCCGACGGCGACGCGCTGATATACTTTCAGGCGTCGCGCGGAACGGCGCTCCGCGATCATAAATATAATGACGGTATAAAGCCCAACCTGTTCGCATATGCCAAACCGATCGCTCGTGTAGATATGTCGGGCAAGGTAAAGATGATTACGGAGCCGGATATAAGATTTGAGATCTGCAATATCAAAACGCTTGACTTACTGCCTAACGTCATGGCGGCGCAGAAGGCGTCAAAAGCCGGCTGTTACGAAGCGGCGCTTCACAGAAACGGCACCGTCACGGAGGGCTCGCATTCTTCCGTTATGATAATATCGGACGGAAAAGTCCTAATCCCGCCGCTTACGAAATACATACTTCCGTCCGTCACACGCAAATACGTGCTTAAAATCTGTGAAGAACTGAATTTACCGCACGAGTTGCGTACGTTTACGGTAGATGAAATGAAAAACGCTGATGAGGTCATAGTCGGCTCCGCATCCGCCATGTTCCGCCGCGTGTCCGAGATAGACGGCAAACCGGTCGGCGGCAAAGCCGAAGCGCTGTTCAACACGCTTGCCGCGGCGTATAATCATAAGTATGAAAACGAAGTCTGAGAAAACCCCAGACGGAAATCAAATAAAAAAATGAGCCCGGCGTAATTCAGCGTCGGGCTTGTGTGATTATTTTAAATCGTCAACTACGGTGATCTTAACTGCGTCCGCGGTCTTCAGCGCCTTGTTGTATTTCGTTATGAATGACGCGGGACTTTTTCTTTTGAACATTTCGCTCAGTTTTACAGTCTGAGTCGGAGCGTTTTCTTTGATCTCGATAACCTCCGGCGGATCGTCGCAGAGCCACGTTGAGATTATCTCTTTCCACTCGTCCTCATACTGATAATAATAATCGTCTATCTCCCAGTTGGCGATGGAAAGATACGCCGCGCCGCGCTTAAATGAAATAAGCCCCTGATTCAGATACGCATCTTCAGACGCGGCGTACTGTCTCGGTCCGTCTATTTCCTGGGCAATAACGACGTGGTCGGGCAGGGAGGAGCGAACGTAATCCATAGAGAAGTTATGATCGTACAGAGGCGCGTCGTCAAGCCATATGATATCCGCGTTTTCACACAGATCGGCAAAACGGTACGTACAGCGCAGATACGTCGCTTCGTCGAAAACAGATCCGAGCTGTATGGTCATTTTGGTTTCCGGCGCCGCTTCCTTCTGAGCCGCGGCTAATCTGTCTATAAAGCTCTTAAGCATATCGTGTCTGAAATTATACCAGAGTTTACCGAGAGCGTCGACTGAATTGCAGGCGGGCGCTTCCACGTCGTCAAACGTCGCGTAATTTTTACCCGTCGCTTCGTTCAGCTTATCGATGCTTTCGTATTTTTGTGATAAGCCCGATCTGAATCTGCTGACGGCGACGTCCGAATAATCGTACTGCGAAGCGCACCAGTATTCCGTCTCGCAGTACGGAGTGAAAGCGGGAAGATAAAACAGTATCTTATCTTTATATTTTTCGTTGAAATGTGACACCGCGTCTTTATAAAACGCAACTGCTTTTTCCGTCGCAGTATCGGATGCAAACGACAGTGTCGCACGGTTGTAATAAACGTCGCCTACGCAAAGATTACCGTTCATATCGCGCTGAATCTCGTCGTCTGACAGCATTTTATCGCCGTATCTTCGCGCAAAGTCTATTGAAACTGCGACGGGCAGACCCTTTACGTTTATAACGTAATCGAGCATTTCATCAAATGCGGAATAATCGATGCTGCCGTTTTCATCCTGCATCAGATGCCAAGGCATATGCACCTTTATCGCGTTGAAGCCCGTTTTTGCGGCGGCGTCAACTATTGATCTGAATTTAGCCTTATCACGCACTTTGAAATTCCAGATCCTGAATATAAAGTATCTTTTCATTTCCGTATTTTCCTTTACCGGCTCGTCAGTATCAGCCTCTGTTTCCGTATTTGTACCGGTCTGTATTACCGTGTCGCTGATCTGCTGTTCATTCGTATCCGTCACGTTTATTTCGGGGCCCGAACAGCCGGAAAGAAACGCGGTAAATATACATAGAAGCAATATCAAAGAGATGGTTTTTTTCATTTTGCTTTTATCCTCATCATTCCTCCGCGCGGAAGATCTATGCGTCTTTTTGTATTTGAATTGCCTGTAAAGATCTCTTTACCGTAAAGATCGTATACGGTATAATCAAAGCATTCGTCGGTAGACGGTACGATATAATCGTAAGGTGTATCGTTGAAAACGTCCTCGCATTTACCGCACGGAGTAAACAAAGGCTCCGCATGAAGTACGGTTATTTTCTTTTCGTCGCTCTCGGCGAAAATCACGGTATAGTTAGATTCCGGATGATACGCTCTGAATCTGCCGTGAAGAAGAATATCTCTGTTTTCCGTCCAGTATGAAACAAACCTGCCTATGATATCAAGCTGTTCTTCCGGTATCTCGGTAAGTCTTACGGAGATCTGCGGAACGGAGAACATTATATTCAAAAGCTGTCTCTGGCAATTGAGCGCGGATTCACGCTTGCCCCACAAAAGCATATCAGAATGTATCGCCGTTCCTTTGTTGACGAGGCGCAGCGCGACGATTCCGATTCTGTTAGTTATGGGATCTGCGGCGCAGTCCGCAACACGGAGCATATTGCAGCGGTTGACTATCTGCGCGCCTATATAATTCTGCCTGAACTCAAACAAAAAGTCTTTGTTTATATCAGTCATCGTCGCGTAGATCTCGTCCATAAGCAAAACCGCCGCTTCGTCAAGCGTACAGACGTCCATATCGTCGTTGTACGGCGGTATATGCTCGGCTTCCATATTGAATGCGTCTATAAAATCAAGCTTCAATCCGTCTATGCCGTAATCGTGCGCATAACGCTTCAGTATCCCTATAATATGTCTGCGTATTTCGGGATAACGTATGTCGAGCACACCCGCTCCGAAAGGTGCGTTATCGAATGCGAGCTTGTCTTTAAGCCTTACGTATTCGGGAGAATCAAAGCCGACGAAAGGGACGGCGAACCACATGAGTATCTTAATGCCGAAGCCGTGTACGCGGTCACAGAAGCCTTTGAAATCCGGAAATTTATCCTTTGCCAGCTTCCATTCGCCGCAAAGCTGATAAGAACCGGTATTTTTGCCCTCAAACTGCCAGCCGTCGTCAAGTATAAAGGTTTTGAAGCCCATTTCAGAGGCGATCTTAAGCTCTTTTTCAAGAAGATACTGTTCAGGTTCCTGGTGGAAGTTATACCACGATGAGTAAAGCGGCAGCTCGGCGTTGTCCGGTACGGGTATCTGGCCGTCTTTAAGATACGAGCGCATCCATTCTCCCGCTTCGGTTACTGCGTCGCAGTAATCAACTGCGCGTCTGTCAACGCGCAGAAACGCGTTTTCGCTTTTTGTCTCGACTGTAAAGATTATTTCGTCGCGCTGATTAAGATCGTCGACCGAGACTGTCAGGTGCGAACGTGAAAACGTATCGGATAAAGCGACGGTAACACGGTTTACGCCCTCCGAATCCATGGTGGAGAGAAGAGGAGAACCGCACTGATAAACAGATGAAGAAGCGTTCGGGAACCACCACTGTCTTATACTGTGATCGCGTCCGCCGAGAGGCGTCCACGTACTGAAAACGCCTCTCAGCTCTTCAATCCATTTGTATTTTCCCGGTCTCGGAAGCTTGTAGATCTCTATATTTCCGGATGCGGAGACCGGTTCAAGATTTTGTTTTTTGTTCTCGTATTCTATCATTTCAAACCTCAAATTTATAGATGAAATCAAGTCTTCCGAGAGGCGCGACGTCGCCGTTATCGTAGAAATCTTCCACTCTTACGTATTTATCCGTGCTGTCCGCGGCTTTGAAGCATATCGTATCTGCGTCAGTCAGAGCTTTTACGGGAAGCTCGTATGTGACGGATTTGTCTTTGATATCGGCTTTTAACTCCCCTGTTTTTTCTCGTATGAAATTTTTATCAAGTGAATATATGCCGTTTGCGGTCAACACGAATTTTCCTTTTTCCGTCGTTATGAAAAGGACCATAAAATCACCGTCGCCTTGAATAAGCTTATCGTTTGCGTCGATCTTAAAACTTACGTTTTCTTTATCCTTTATAACGGTAATACCCGTTATCGCGTTTCTGCCGGTATTATTCGTATAATGCGTGCCGTAGCCGTCGTTATCGCGGTGAATTGCACCGTCCGTCGTCGACGGATAATACGCCGCTTCGCCGTTTTTATGAACGGGTATTTTTGCAAAGCCCTTGTATTTTCTTACGTATGAAACAAGGAGCATATAATAATTGTCAAAATAGCCGTCTCTCATCATTTCAAGATCGCGGCTGTATTCGCAGTTGCAGAGGTCGACAAATCTTATGGGACGCTCGGGCGTGCCCTGCCAGCGTCCGGCGATCCATTCGTTCCAGCCCGTGACGAGAACAACGGGCGGATCGGCTTCTATCGCGCGGTCAAACTGCTCAGAGAAATTGTAGCCGTAATTTATCGCTCCATCCGTCTTGTCGTTTTCGCCGTTGTGGAAGGCTCTGCCTCTGTTTGCGGTCTCGCCGTATAAAACGGAGTCTCCGAACATTATCTGCGGATGCTGTGCTACGGATACGTTTATCACCTCGTCCTCGCCTTTCATATTCTTGAAAACTCTCTGCGGACGTACGAAATCCATCCACGGCCAACCGCCGATCTTATCGGGCTCGTTAGGCCATTGAGATTTTTTGATATCGAAAAACTCGCGGCATTCTTCCGAGCATTCCTCCTCAATAGCTATAATGAGAGGTTTTTTGTCGAATACGTACCAAGTATCGGGGCAGAAGTTCTGTTTATAGATAGCGTCGTATATCTTCTGTACGGTTTTTCCGGACTGTGTGTTCGTATAAAACATCACGCGCGGGATCTTGAAACCCTGGTCGTGGTATTCCTGAAGTACGGACATGACCTTTTTTGCGTTTTTCTCGTATATAACGGCGTTTGTAGTGTCAAAATACAGAAAGTCAATATCAGCCTCCATCAAAAGCTTCATATGCTTCCTTATTACCCATTCGTCGTCGGAGTAATAGTAGCCGTAAAACGGCTCGCCCCAGTGGTGCATTTGTCCGATATCGCCCCAAACGTCAAAACGTTTGCCGGCGTCGGGGTGTTCGGCAATGATTTTAGTAATATCGAGCGGTGCGTGTCTTCCGTGTTCTCCGCACCATAAAAAGTAGAATATACCGACCTGTCTGTTCTTTCTCGGCAAAGACAAGCCGTCAACGGGAGTTTTTCTTCCGAGAGCGTCAACGCCGTATAGAAGTCCGTTTGAAAGGTCCTTCATAATACACCTCCAAGGCTTTTTTCTTTATAATACCATAAAATAAAGCAAAAAGCAAGGTTTTAAACAATAAAAATAATATTTTCGGTTGACATCGTATTATTTTTATGATAAAATCAAAACATAAAGCAAGGAGGATTCAAATATGAGCAAACAATATAACGTTCCGGCAGAATATCAGCCTATCTCGATGTGGGGATATTTCGGTTATTCGCTTCTTTTCAGCATACCTGTCGTCGGATTTATCATAATATGCGTTTTCTCGTTCGGCGGTACGAGAAATATAAACAAGCGTAATTTTGCCCGTTCTTATTTCTGCGGTTTTATAATAGCCGTCGTTATAATCGCTTTTGCGATGCTGATAGCTTTTCTCACGGGCGGCGTATCCGCTTTTTCATCATGGCTCAGTTCAATATTCCGGTCTCAATAAACCGGACGTGACAACTTATGACAATAAAAAAAGAGTATTACAAAAGCTTACCTTCAACAAACGACACGGCTAAGCTCAAAGCGTCAAACGGTGCGCCCGAGGGTACGTTGATAATAGCAGAACGTCAAACCAAAGGCAGAGGCAGAGTCGGTCACACGTTTTTTTCTCCCGCGGGAGGAATATATATGAGCCTTATACTTCGTCCGTCTTTTTCCGATTATACCGTGATAACTCCGGCGGCCGCGTCGGCTGTCTGCCGCGCGCTTGAAGATCTCGGCTTTGACTGCGGTATCAAGTGGGTAAACGATATTTATCTGACGGGGAAAAAGGTGTGCGGAATATTGACCGAAGCAAACGTTAATGAAGGCTGGGCTGTGCTCGGAATCGGCATAAACACGATTTGCCCCGGGAAAGACGCGCCGGATATAGCCGGCTGGCTGTACGACGGAGAAACAGCTGATAACGACGCTGTGACTGACGCCGTTCTTTACAGGTTTACCGAAATCTACGAAAATCTTCCGGATATAGGTTTTATAGATCATTACAGAAAAAAAAGCTGCCTTAAAGGCAGGACGCTTCTGATAAACGGCTATGAATATAAATATGAATATATAGACGATGATTTCGGACTTGTAGTCTCACAAAACGGCAAAACCGTGAAATTCAAGAGCGGAGAAGTCAGTATTAAACCGTTATGAATGATAAAGAACTGAAAGATATCTGGAAAAATGTAGAAAAAGAAGCATTTATAACAGGCTGGGATTTTTCTCATATAGAAGGAAAATATGAGGAAGAAGATCATTTTCCGTGGAATTACGCAGATGAAATATCAAACGTGCTGTCTTCCGACAAAAAGCTTCTTGACATAGATACGGGCGGAGGTGAGTTTCTTTTATCTCTCGGACATCCGTTTGACAAAACGTCTGCAACGGAGGGTTACGCGCCGAATGTGGAGCTTTGCAAAAAGCGTCTGATCCCCCTCGGAATAGATTTCAGAGAACTTACCGATTATAAAAACTCCGGGTTTGAAAACGGTGAATTTGACGTCGTGATCAACCGACACGGCGACTTTGACGCAAAAGAGCTTTACAGAATTATCAAACCCGGCGGATATTTCATCACTCAACAGGTCGGAGAGGACAACGACAGAGATATAGTACGGTTTCTTATGCCGGATAATCCCAAACCGTTTCCCGGACACAATTTGAAAAACAACGTAAAAAAGCTTACCGACGCCGGATTTACCGTTATTAAAGCGGAAGAATGTTTTTCTCCCATAAGATTTTTCGATACCTGCGCGCTTGTGTGGTTTGCAAAAATAATCGAATGGGAATTCGACGGTTTTTCCGTTGAAAAATGCTTTGACAAACTTCTTTCGGTCGAGAAGATAATCAGAGAAAAAGGCAGCTTTAACGGTACGACGCATAGATTTTTTATAAAAGCGAAAAAAGCAGAGAAGTGATATATCCCTGTTACAGACCAGATTGATTTCTTTGGAGAATACTGTGAACTGTTTCTTTTATAATGGCTTTGTCTATCGGCTCCGTTATGTAATCTTCGATTCCCAGGTCTTTTACGCGCTGTATTATCTCTTTGTTTTTATCCCCTGTCAACAGTATGGCGGGGGTTGCTTTTTTTGCTTGTATATTCTGATACAGCGTAAAACCGTCCGTATCCGGTAATTTCAAATCCATTATTACAAGGGAAATTTCTGTTTTGTCAATAATATCAAGCGCTTCGTCTCCCGTCTGAGAACAGATAACGTTTACCTCCATATCGGATAATATCTGCGTCATCTGAGCCATAACGGCTTCGTCCGCGGACGCCAAAAGAACGTTTTTGACTCCCGCGTCTATTTGTCTGAATTTGTACTGCTTGTCCTCGTCAATAATCTGTATCATTATATCCGCAATTTCCGGGTCAAACTGACTGCCTTTTCCTTGCAGGAATTCTTCACGAACAACTCCTTGAGGCAGGGCGCTGCGGTAGCTTCTGTCGCTTGTCATCGCGTCGTATGAATCCGCCACGGCAATAATACGGGCAATTTCCGGTATATCCTGTCCCTTAAGACCGTTAGGATAACCGTTTCCGTCATATCGCTCGTGGTGATATTTTGCACCGTATCTGACCCTGTCGTCTTCATGGATTCCGCGCAGGATATGGTATCCGCTTATCGTATGTATCTTTATCTGCTCGAATTCATCCTCCGTGAGCTTTCCGGGCTTATTGATAACTCCCTCGGGCACGCGGATTTTTCCTATATCGTGAAGCACGCCGGCGTAATAAACAATCTGCTGTTCTTCCTCGGATTTTCCCATTCTGCGCGCAAGCTCAACCGCGTACCCCGCCACTCTGTGAGAATGACCGCTCGTATAACGGTCCTTTGCGTCAATGGTGGTCGCCAGCGACCGCGTGACGTTCATGTTTGTTATCTTCGCCCTCTTTATACTGTCCTGCTTTCTTAACTGAATATTCAGTTTATTTAAAATGCGGGCAAGGAAAGCGGATATTAAGATACCGAAGATAACCGCGATAAACGCGGCTATAACAAAGCCTCTGATAAGTCCGCTGACGCTGCGCAAAAGCTCGTTTCTGTCCGTAGCTATTCCCACGTGCCAGCCGGTATTGTTCATACGCGCAATAACGATACCGCGCGTCACTCCGTCGTAGTCCTTTAAATAAACGGTTTCCTTTGAATCGGATAAGATTTTGTCCACAACCTCGGCGTATGGAGAACCGGGAATCGCAAGTGCGTGTATGGGAGTGTCGTCATACGTGTACGCCTCGTACGGATGTACTATCATACCCATATTCTGATCCACCAGAAATGCGTAGCCGTTTGCCGCCACGTCAGCGTTGCCTACAATATCTATAAGCGTACTCACGAAAAAATCCGCCGCTAAAATACCCTGTAATTCTTCGTCCTTATAAACCGCTTTTGAGATGGTTATAATGGAATATCCCGAATCAGAATCCTTATACGGCGTTGAATAATAAAGCTCTTTCGTTTCAGCGGCGACGGTAAACCAGTCTCTTTCGTGCGCATAATCCATTGAGCCGTCCGGAATAAAATCGGTTGCGCATGCCATACTGTTATCCGGATACGTAAAATAAATATCGTACATATATCCGGTGTTCAGGCGTTCGAAGCTTTCGGAAAGATAGGCGTGAAAAGCATTATAGTCCTTTTCATATACGCCGTTCATCGAAATTTCAACAGACAGCGTTTCAACAATAGTCGCCTGAGTGTTAAGCAGCGCGGTCAGCTCCTGGGCGTATTTTTCCGCCTGGACGCTGTAGCTTGCCTCAAGCTCGGAGGCCATCGTATCCTTTGCCCTGCCGTAGCTTATCATCAAGAGCAGTCCAGAGCTTATCAGCACTACAACGGCTATCATTATTGTTATTTTCAAATGCATGCTTTTCATTTGAATTTACTCCCCGACGAAAAGTGTCTTTTGAGTGTCTGATTCCGTGCAGATGCCGATAGTTTTTCGCTTTGAAAACGTAAAGCTTTGAGTATTATTTTTAATTTTATGGAGATGAGGGGAATCGAACCCCTGTCCGAAAAGTCATCCTCGGGACTTTCTACGGGCGTATCGCGTCAACTGAATTTCCCCTCGTCAAGCGCCGGCGCGCAGGCTTTTGACTTGGGTATCTTTTTTCTTTATGGCCGCTTCAAAAGAAAACAGGCGGCGCACATTTACCACTGTGTCACGCCCGCATCACGGCCGTGGTCCTCCGTGAAGGGACGCTCGCGCACTCAGGCAGCGAGAGCTACTTTATTAGTGTTAGCGTTTATATTTAAAACTACGGCTTTTATAGAGGTACCGCACCTCTGCCCGCTTATCCGGATTCCGGCTCCCCGTCGAAACCTTTACATCCCCGTGTCAGCTAACATTTTTGCCGTTTGACTTTTCCGCTCTTTCGATATCGCGCAGGGCGCGGTTTTTCGCTTCGTCGTCGCGTTTGTCATACAGCTTTTTGCCCTTGCAAAGTCCGAGTTCGACTTTGACAAGAGAGTTTTTGAAATAAACGGACAGAGGTATGAGAGTAAGACCGTCCTGATTTACTTTTCCGAAAAGTCTTAAGATCTCTTTTTTGTGTAAGAGAAGTCTTTTTTCTCTGTCCGGGTCCCGGTTGAAAATATTGCCGTGCTCGTACGGTTTTATGTGTACTCCGGTTGCAAATACTTCGCCGTTTTTTACGTAACAGTAAGAGTCTTTTAAATTGACGTTACCGCCGCGTATGCTTTTTACCTCCGTCCCGAAAAGCTCGATACCGCACTCGAACTTTTCAAGCACAAAATAATCGTGATACGCCTTTTTATTATTGGCTATCACCTTTATTCCGCTTTTATCCGCCACGGTATCTCACCTCCTTATTATTTCGGGATTGTTATTATACTATAAAAAACAAATTTTGTCAATACCTAAATATATAATTTAAGTGTGTCCTCGATCCAGTAACCGTATTCAGTTTCAGGGCTTGATTTTTCATATTCTTTCATCTTAAGATACAGACCGACGCCGTCCGACGCGTCGTGCCATATATCGGTAAATACAAAATCATACATTTCCGACCCATAGTGTTTTTCCGCATATTCAAAAGCGTCGGAGCAGACGATTTTTATTTTATCCTTGTTCGGAAAATAAGGAAGAATATGATCTTTAAAGAGCTTTATCACGCTTTCATCGCGTTCAATGACCTTGACAGATGTCACGTTTGACTTTGCCGCGGTGTGGAATGCAAAATATCCCAGACCGAGACCGAAGGTGAGTACGTTTCCGTGTGCTTTTTCTATATGCGGTTTTGTCGTTATTATTTCATTAGGCAAAAGCGTCATCCACTCGCGGCCGTTTTCAAGTACCGCGGGATATCTGAACTCTTTATCAAAATATCCTATGCGAGGTATGATCCTGCCGTCCGGCAGCTTTTCCGGATCTCCGCAAACGAACGCTTCGTATGGTTTACAGACAAGTTCTTTAAGTGTCCATTTATTGAGCGTCATATCTTTGAATTTTACTGTCTGATAATACAGATCGTTTGTAAAATCCTTTGTATCGAGCTTATGCACCATTGGAATAAAATACTTCATGTAAAGCAGCTTGTCTTCCGGATCGTTCACCGTATCGAGCATACAAACTGCTGCGAGAAGAGCAGAGTACGCAAGCGCGTCCCCGCCCGTATTTTTATATAATTCCTCGTTTATGAACGTCGGCGCGAGATTGAGGTACATACTCATACACTCAAAAACACGGTCGTTGTATTTTTTATAATCCATAGATCCCTTTACTGTTGTTTAGTTGTGACGACAGTTTTGCGTAAAACAAAAGATAAAACGATATGCGCTCACGCCACATCCGCTCGGCGGTTTCCGTTGAGAAAGTCTGCGCTTCCCATTTTTTAAGCTTAGCTGTCTTATTTTTCACATTTTCCGTTTTTCCCGCAAGGTCAAGGTCGAGAAAATGTTCCGCGCAAAGCGTTTCGTGTATGCGGTAGGCGTCAAAACGGTCTATATTGTCCGCGTCGCCTACAGTCAGCGCAAACGGGGTACGCTCGCCTTCAAAATCGGCAAGATCGTCAACGTGTATCGCTATACCGTAACATATATCGTCTACCCTGTCTTTTGCAAAACCGAGCTCTGTTAAAAACGGTCTCGCTATCATCGCGGCGCGTCTGCCGTGGTTTATCCAGCTGTCCTCACCGAACGTCTCGCAGTAAGAAATATCATGCAGAAGACACGCGACAGTCATTTCCGTCTCGTCAAAGCCCTCTTTTTCCGCTATCTGCCGCCCTATGTTTGCAACTCTGAAGCTGTGCTCCAGACGGTAGGCTTTACTGTCGGGATTGTTTGTAAGATACTCGCTTTCGTCAAAATTTTTGTATAAGAATTCAACCGTCTTGTTTATGATCTCTTTGTTCAACATATCAAACCTCTACTGATTGCTGAACTGCCACGCGGCAGACGGGACGTTGTTTGAATTACACAGCGTCATCGTCTCGGGGAAGCTCATATCACGCGACGTATTGTAGCCGACCCACAGCATTTTTGAACCTGACGTTACTTTCACCGTGTCTTTGCCCGTTATTGTAACGGAGAGCGGAGAAACGAATACGGTGTTGGTTATGACGCCGAAGCCCTTGAGAGTGCCGCCGTAAGCCTTCAGTCCGTCGCCGACGTTTTTGAATTTCACCGTTGCGGTCTTTCCGTCCGCTGAAAATGTGCATGATACAGCGACAGGTCCTTCAACGTAATCCGGATCGCCTATACCGTACGCGTTTGCAAGCATGATATCAGACATTCTGTCGGATATTTCCCATTTGTTGTACGGGTGAAGATTGTTTGCGTACGTTTTATCCTTCCATAAATCTGCGGAGGTACAAATATGGACGTTTGACAGTTTTGTCGGTATCGTTCCCATATTCATTCTTACCTGAGCGTAATCGAAATTCATATAGATAGGCGGGAATTCCACGATATAAATAGGATAATCGTGATTTATAAGATCGTGCTTGTCGCGGAAATATTTGATCATAGCCGTAAATCTGTCGGCGTAGAGAAGACTGTTGCTGTTTGCCGTCGTACAGTCGGATTCGCCCTGATACCATATGATACCATTTATCGGAAAGTTCTGGAAAGAATACATATAATGGTTATACATGAACGACGAAGCGTGAGCATTTACACCCGGTGCGCTGTAGATTCCGTTATTGTACGTACTGATTCTCAACTTATCGCGCACTTCATTCGGCAGAAACGCGTGAAGCGCGAGACCGTTTCCATCAAATTCTATCATACCTATCGGAACGGTTCCGCCGAGCTTCTGATAAAGC